>CATLBG010000148.1 GCA_949878595.1 uncultured Clostridia bacterium | reverse complement strand
AAATAAAAAAAACAAAGAGCTTTTTGTTAAAAAATATCTAATTTTTGTATAAAACTTAAATAATTTGTAATATATTATAGTATGTATAAAATATTTGATTTACATAATGACTATTTTTTAAAGTTAAGGTCAAACTCAAAAAAAGACAAATATGTTGATGCCAGCAAAGATAATTCTGGTGCAATTATAACTGCACTTTGGACAAGTGAACTCTCTAATGATGAGTCTCTTAGGCAAATTGAGCTCGCAAGAGACTATGTCAATACAAAAAGGGGCTTATTTTTGGGTGTGGAAGATTTGCATTTTTTAAGTAAAGAAAATTTGAATAAGTTTTTATCATTTAGACCGCTATATGCTGGTCTCACTTGGAACACTTGTAATTGCCTTGCTGGTGGGGCACATGAAAGTGGAAAACTCACTAGTTTTGGAAAAGTTACCATTAAAGCATTAGAGCAAAATAACATAAAGCTAGACACAGCACATCTTAATGAAGATAGTTTTATGGATATTTCAAAGGTGTCATCAAAACCACTATTTTGTTCACATACGGCATTTTATGGAGTTCAGCCAAACAAACGTAACTTAAAAGATTATCAGCTTAAAATGATAGTTGATTCTGGTGGATTGGTTGGGCTTTGTCTTGTTAGTGACTTTATAAATGGTTCAAGCTGTTGCACGGCTGCTGATCTTGCAGCACATATTGATTATTTTGCTTGTAAATTTGGAATAGATAATCTTGCTGTAGGAACAGATTTTTATGGCACTAATCACTTGCCAAAGAAGGTAAAAAACTATAAAAATTTAGCAGAAAGATTATCATATGAACTAGTTAGGCGTGGTTATACTGAGAAAAGTATAAATAAAATCTTTTATGAGAATGCAAATGAGTTTTTCTTGGCATAAAAGGTTGTTTTTATAACCAAAATTGTGTATAATAAGCACATATTGGTGGTAGTATGCAAATAAAGAAAAATGATGTTAAACTTAAGATTAAAGAAAGTGCAAAAAACTTGTTTTTTGAAACAAAATATGTTGATGTTTCTATGCGAGATGTGGCTGAAAAGAGTGAAATGACTGTTGGAAATATTTATAGATATTATGAAAATAAAGAGATTTTATTTGATGAGATTGTAAAATCCTGCTACGATAAAACAATAAAACTTATAAAAGTTACAGATTTTATTCAAAAATTTATAAAACCAAAGGTGAAAGTTAACGAAAAAACACTATATAAAAATACGAGATTCAGAAAACATTTAATTTCTGCAATAACTAATCTTATGGTTGAAAACTCAGTTGAACTTTATATTCTTCTTAATAATAGTGAAGGAAGTAAATATGAGAACATGAATGAGCTTATAACGAATCTCATCAATGACACACTTTTAAAGAAGATGGATATAGATTCAGATAATGCAGAAATTTATTCTTTTATGATAATTTCAACCCTTAGTTATATTCTTAAAAAGTATATTGGAAACAGGGAAGTTTTAATTCAAAAAATTGATGTATTTTTCAATAAATTATTTG
>CATLBG010000147.1 GCA_949878595.1 uncultured Clostridia bacterium | reverse complement strand
TTTAGCAAATAAATTTTATTTTTAAATATGAATTCTCTAAGTTCTAAAACATTTTGTGCTGGTTGCAAAACAAATACATTGCATTTTCTTTTGCCATCATCTGTCATATTTTGGTCATCTAACATTTTAATAATTTCATAGCCACCAATTCCAGCAATAACAGCAATATCTACATGTTCTATTGGCTCTAAACCATCGCCTAAAACGCAATTTATATGTTCTAAACCTCGATTTTTAATCATATTTTCAAGTTTTGATAAACTTTTTGCACTAATATCTGTAGCAATAACACCCTTACAAAAATCTTGTTTAGATAAATTTTCTGCAATATAACCATGATCCGTTGCAATGTCTGCCACCAAAATTTCTTTATCAAAAAATTCTTTTTTAGCCATTAACACTGCTTGTGATATTGCATCTATTCTCTTATATGTTTTCATTATTTGTCATCTCTGTTTGAATCAGTTCCATCAACATAATCTTTTAACTTTTTACTTCTAGATGGTTGTCTTAATTTTTTAAGAGCTTTAGCTTCAATTTGACGAATACGCTCTCTTGTTACGCTAAATTCTCTACCAACGTCTTCAAGAGTTCTTGTATGACCATCTTCAATGCCATATCTAAGCATAATAACTTTTTGTTCTCTTGGGGTTAGAGTTGCAAGCACTTCCATAAGTTGCTCTTTGAGCATCATAAGCGAAGCTGAATCTGCAGGAGAAACTGCGTTTTCGTCTTGAATAAACGTTCCAAGGGTTGAATCCTCTTCTTCACCAACAGGAGTATCTAATGAAACTGTGTCTTGAGAAATTTTTTGAATTTCAATTACCTTTTCAACAGGAACACCCATTTTTTGAGCAATTTCTTCAACAGTTGGTTCTCTTCCAAATTCTTGGAACAAGTCACGAGTTACTTTCTTTTGCTTATTTATAGTTTCAAACATATGAACTGGAATTCTAATTGTTCTTGCCTGATCAGCAATTGCACGGGTGATGCTTTGCCTTATCCACCAAGTTGAATAAGTTGAAAATTTAAATCCCTTAGTATAATCAAACTTTTCAACTGCTTTCATCAAACCAAAGTTTCCCTCTTGAATAAGGTCAAGGAATAACATTCCTCTTCCAACATATTTTTTAGCAATTGAAACAACAAGTCTGAGGTTTGACTCAGAAAGTTGTCTTTTTGCATCTTCATCACCTTCAGACATTCTTTTTGCAAGTTCAATTTCTTGTTCTTGAGTTAAAAGTGGAACCTTACCTATATCTTTAAGATACATTTTAACTGGGTCATCAACATAAACTTGAGACATAAGTTTTTCCATTTCTTCTGTGTCACCAGCAATTTCAACATCTTCGTTAACTTTTATGCCTGAATCAGCAATTCTTTTTAAAACTTCTTCAATTTCATCTGGATTGAGACTTGCAAATTTTTCTGTAACAGTTTCCATTGAAATTTCGCCTTTCTTTTTGCCAAGTTCAATAATTTTTTCAACTTCTAAGTCAATTTTTTCTTTTCTGTTCATAAAATATCCACCTTTTTGCTTCTT
>CATLBG010000146.1 GCA_949878595.1 uncultured Clostridia bacterium | reverse complement strand
AATACATCTTACCTCATTTTTTTATAAGTTACTAAATCCAATTACAGATTGATTCTTTCTTTATATTTATCAAGTAACCGAATTATTTTTATATTTTCTATAATTCTATCATTCATCTTTTGTTTGTATTTATGTCTTTCTATTTTCAAAATTTTATTTTCTTCTACTAAGCTTTTAAAATGCTCAATAAAGTATGGTGTTTCTTCATCACTCCCATAAATACAAATAAAATGTAGCTTAGTTAAAAATGCATCCCATTTATTTTCATTTTTTGAAAAATAATCTTGCATTCTCTCTAATAATACAAAAAATAATGACGATGGATTACCACAATACATTGGAACCAAAAAAATTATAGTTTTATAATACTGAATCGAATCAAAAAGATTGTACAAATCGTCATCTCGATATTTACACGTTGAACTAAAGCATTCATAATTACATTTTGAACAAGGATTATAAAATAAGTCCTTAAAATGTACAAGGGTATCGTTATCATTCATCAAGTACTTTGCAATATCAGAACAATTTCCATAATCCCGTGCACTGAACGAAACAAATAAATTATAATTAGGAATATTGGGAATAAATGAAATACCTTTCTTCTTATCAAACAATTCATCTATTTCCACTTCATATTTATTTAATAAAAGTAATAATTTTTCATAGCTTATTTCGTTGATTCCTTTTTCTATTTTATTGATTGTTGATCTAGAAGTATATCCTAATTCTTTGGCAAAAGCTTCCTGACTTAATCCATTTTTAATTCGTATTTCCTTTATTTTTTCCCCAAGCTTATTCATTAGATATCCTCTTTACCTCTCTTATATTATTTCTATTAAACAAATCTTTTTGATGGTTGGCTTCTCTATTTAATATAATTAATCTTTTATTTTGAGGCACTCCATTCGTTATAAGTAAGGAATTATGATATTCAAGATTTGATAAAATAGCAAGTTCAACTGTAGAAGCATAGTCTCTAATATTTCCAGTCTTTTCAGGATTGGCATCACGCCATTCCTTTGCCTTCATTCCGAATAAAGCAACATTTAGTAGATCAGCCTCGCTTGCATAGACAAAGTTGATTTGTTCAGGATTTAAACTCACTAGAATCAATTTCTTTTGAATAGCGTCTGTATGAATTAAATAATTAAGCTTAGATTGCATTCGTTTGCCTTGCCACTCAAGTTGTTCTGATTCTTGAACTTTAAGTCTTTGAAATTCTTTTATTATATATAATTTAACCTCCGCAGATATCCAAGATGCAAACTCTAAAGCGATATCTTTGTGTGCAAATGTCCCACCATTATATCGTCCAGATTTTACTTTTATTCCTATTGCATTAGTTAAATCAATCCATCTCTTTGGAGAAATCGTAAATGCATTTTGTCCTGGTTTACTTTTAAACCCCTCAAAATCGGTGGGTTTAAAATTTTCATTATTAATAGATTCCCATAATCTCAAAAAATCCAACGTGTCTATTCTTCTCAACCAGCTTACTATAACCATATTGGTATCTTCATCATTTTTGATTTTAGCTATATCAGTTAAACTAATATAATCTTCATCAGTAATCCCTGTAATATTAATTACTTTATCCTTAACAAC
>CATLBG010000145.1 GCA_949878595.1 uncultured Clostridia bacterium | reverse complement strand
AACTATCAACAAAGGACAAAAAGGATATTATAGATAGTTTTGGAACAAATGTTAATGTAATTAGCAATACAATTTCATCTATACAAAAAGTGGGCAATGATTCAATAGTTGATACAATAAAAAACTTTCAAGAAAATTTATCAAATAATGAGAAATCGCTTGAAAATAGAATTTTAGAATTAATAAAACAACTTGATGATAGAATGTCTAACATAAGTAAAATGCAGGAGAATAAGTTGGAGCAAATTAAAATTTCTACTGAGAATCAAATTAAATCTATGCAAGAAGATAATAATAAACAACTAGATAAAATGCGTGAGACTGTTGATGAAAAATTGTCAAAGACAATTAATGAGAGGTTTGAACAAAGTTTTAAAGTTTTAAGTTCTCAACTTGAAGCAGTATATAAATCATTAGGAGAAATGCAAACTGTTGCTACAAGTGTTGGAAATTTAACTAAAGTTCTTTCAAATGTTAAAACTACAGGAGTGTTTGGAGAAGTTCAGCTTGGAGCTATTTTAGAACAGATTTTGACAAGTGAGCAATATGAAACTAATTTTGTAACTTCAGGTGGAAGAGAACCTGTTGAATATGCGATAAAACTTCCAGGACAAGATAATGAAAGTTATATATACTTGCCAATAGATTCAAAATTTCCACTTACAATTTATTCTGATCTCTATACTTCATATGAAAATAATGATATGGAACAAGTTAAGAAAAAAAGAGATCAACTAAAGAATACTATAAAATCGATGGCGAAGGACATAAGAGATAAATACATCTATCCTCCTAAAACCACAGATTTTGCTGTTATGTTTTTACCAATTGAAGGCTTATATGCTGAAGTTTCAAAAATGGGACTAATTGAAGAACTTCAAAATAATTATAGAGTAACAATTGCAGGTCCAACAACTATGAGTGCTTTATTAAATAGTTTACAAATGGGATTCAAAACACTTGCTATTCAGAAAAAATCTGGTGAAGTTTGGAAGATTTTAGGGGCTGTGAAAACTGAATTTGGGAAATATAATGATATAGTAAATAAAATTAGAGCCAAGTTTGAAAGTACAAGTAAGGATTTTGATGTGCTTGTTGGAACAAGAAGTAGAATTATAGAAAGTAAATTAAAATCAGTTGAAAAACTTGATATGAATGAATCATCAAAACTACTTGGTATAGAAAGTAGTGATGTACATGAAGGCGATGAATCGTAAAAATTACTGGAGAGAAAAATGATTAATTTACTTTCGGGTACACCATGGCATATAAGTTATGGTGATAAAATTAAAGAAAATGATAAAAGAAGACATAAATCAAAATGTAGATATTATGATCGTAAAACAAAGAAATGTAATATGTATTTTTCTGTATGTTTTGGTTCTTCACATTGTGAGTACTATAGTGAATTGAAAAAAGAAGATATAAGAGATTTTAAATGTACTGAAAATAAATTAAAAAATTTTGATAGGAATACAAGAATTATAATCAAAGATAAAATTGAACAATCTGCTTATAAAGACATATTTGAAATTGACTTTATAAATTACGCACTAGATAAAAATAAATTATTGAGATTAAACATAAAAGATTATTTATATAAAGTTCAATT
>CATLBG010000144.1 GCA_949878595.1 uncultured Clostridia bacterium | reverse complement strand
TTTGTTTAGTGATAATTGGTCTTATAATTTATTATTTTGGTGAGAGTAAATGTGATTTAAAAAAAGCCCAGAAAGAGTTTAAAATTTATGGATTATCTTCTGGTTTTGTTCCTCAGGGCATGTGCTATTCAAAAGATTTAAATTGTTTTTTAATTTCAGGATATATGAAAAATAAAAACCTGCCATCAAAAATTTTTGTAATTGATGCAGAAAATAAAAATTTAATTAAAAATATTAGTCTAGTTCGTGATGGCAAAAAAGTAATTTCACATTTTGGTGGGATAACAAGTTTTGGTGGAGATGTTTGGATTTCTACTGAGGCAGAAGTATTGAGAATTAAAACCTCAGATATAAAAAACGCAAAAACAAATGAATTTATAAGTGTTTTTGATGATTTTAGACCAAAAAATGGTGCAGATTTTTGTTTTGTGCATTCAGGACTTCTTTGGATTGGTGAATTTTATAAGCTTGGAAAATATAACACAGATATTTCGCATCATATAAAACTAGATGAAAAAAATAGATTCCATGCAATGTGCTATGGGTTTAAGATAATGTCTTTAGGCAAGGGTGGAATTGAAAAACCTATTCCAGAAAAAGCACTTGCTGTGCCAGACCTTTCTCAAGGAATTTGCATTTACAATGACAAGCTTTTTCTTTCAACCTCTTATGGCGTGGCAAAGTCTTCAATTTTGATTTATAAAAATGTTTTAAATTTAAAAGAAGATTCTCATACTTTTTTTAAAAATAAAAAAATTTCACTTCATATTTTATCTAGAGATAAGCTTCTTAAAAAATTGGTTTTGCCTTCAATGAGTGAAGAAATTGAATGCTTTGGTGGAAGGTTGTTTGTGCTGTTTGAAAGTGCTTCAAAAAAATATAGGCTATTCACAAGAAGAAAAACAAAAGAAATTTTTAGTTTTAATGTGAATAATCTGTAAAAACTTTACATATAATATAAATATACAAATATAAATTCAGTTTGGTCTTAAAAACTCAGGGTGAAATTATATTTGTATTTTTTTTGCAATTTTTTCAGTTTCAGCAAAAAGCTGTTGTTTTGATAAACTTGTGTTGTTTATAATAAAGTCATAATCTTTTTTGTTATATTCTAGTGAATTGTTTTCTCTGGCAAGCAAATATTTGGTGGAAAGGTTATCTCTAGCAGAAAGCCTTTCAATTCTAGTAATTTTATTAGCTTCAACTAAAATTTTAAAACTGGCAGTTTTAAAATATTTCATTTTTGGTAGAAGTGCATATTCTAGTATTAAATATTCGTCATTCAATTTTTCAATCTCTTTATCAATAAACTCATCAATAAACTTCCAAGATAGGTTGTTTAATATATCTAATTTTTGTGGGTTTTCAAACACTATCTTTCCAAGTTTTTTGCGATTAATAATATTTTTATTAAAAACTTGTTTACCAAAAATTTTTAGAATTTCAGATTTTATTTCTTCATTTTTAAGTGACATATGTGAAATTTCATCAAGAGATAAAACTCTTGAATGTAAAATTTCTCCAAGCATTTTTGCAATAAAACTTTTACCTGAACCGCTTTTTCCAGTAATAACAATAATTTTCATAAATTAAGTTTACACCCATATAAATTTTTTGTCTACAAAACGAAATTGATTTTTAATAAGAGACGAAAAGATAAACTTAAAAAATGATAATTT
>CATLBG010000143.1 GCA_949878595.1 uncultured Clostridia bacterium | reverse complement strand
CTAAAACATTAGGAAAATTAATAAAAGACCAATGTAGGACATGGAAAATGTCAAGAAAAATGAAAATCAAACAATAATAGGACAAAATAAGTATATTATGACAGAATATAATAAAATTATAAAAAAAGAAAGCTGGATAATTGAAGGTAATGCACTAGATTGGATTGATTCAAGATTAGAATATTCAGACATTGTTTTTTATTTTGATTCAACTCCAAAGCAATGCATAGAGCTTTATCATAGAAGAAAAAATTATTTAAAACAAAAGGAACTTGATAAAAGAACCCTTGTTGAGAATTTGCACATAATGGAAGACGGGTTTGACGAGTGGGTTAAAACAAGATACTCTAAAAAAATTGAAAATCTGAAACCAGTTTTAAAAAATTATAATGATAAAGTCATTGTAATAAAAATCTTTGATGATGTAGATTCTGCATTAAGCGAAATTAAAAGATCCATAAATATTAAAAATATTTAAAGACCTTAAAATATTGCTATTTTTTTTACATTGTGCTATATTTTATTTATTATTTGTTTAAGGAAAAATTATGGAAAAGATTACTAAAAATAAATATAGAAACTCAGATTGTGGAAGCCTTAGGCTATCAGATAGTGGAAAAACTGTAACACTTGCTGGTTGGGTAGACTCAATTCGTGAACTTGGTGGCTTAACTTTTGTTGTTCTTCGTGATTCTTATGGAAAGACACAGGTTGTTTTAAATGATGAATTTAACAAAAACAATAGTATTTCACTTGGCAAAGAAGATGTAATTTCAGTTACTGGTGAAGTGGTTGAAAGGGTAAGTAAAAATGCAAATATGCCAACTGGAGAGATTGAAATCGTTGCAAAAAATATAGAAATCCTTGGAAAATGCACATCAAGCCTTCCATTTGAAATTAAAAATAGTGAAAGTGTAGCTGAGGATATAAGGCTTAAATATCGTTATCTTGACCTAAGGGCAGAATACAATCAAAAAATGCTAAAACTTAGAAGTGACCTTATGTTATTTGTTCGTGAATATCTTAATGAACAAAATTTCACAGAGGTTCAAACACCAATTCTCACAGCTTCAAGCCCAGAGGGTGCAAGGGATTTCTTAGTTCCAAGTCGTCTTAATCCTGGAAAGTTTTATGCACTTCCACAAGCCCCACAGCAATTCAAACAACTTTTAATGGTTTCTGGAGTTGATAGATATTTCCAAATAGCACCATGCTTTAGAGATGAAGATGCAAGGGCAGATAGAAGTCCAACAGAGTTTTATCAAATTGATATGGAAATGGCTTTTGCAACTCAAGAAGATGTTTTTGAAGTTATGGAAGGTTTGTATAAAGCAATCTTTGAAAAGTTTACTGGTAAAAAAGTAAGCGTTCCATTCACAAGAATAAAGTATGAAGATAGCATTCGTGACTATTGTTCAGATAAGCCAGATTTAAGAAACCCACTAAAAGTTAATGATGTAACAGAAATTTTTGCAAACACAACCTTTAGTGTTTTCCAAAATCAAACAATAAAATGTATTAAGGCAAAAACTGATAACAAACCAAGAAAGTGGTATGATAAACTCACAGACTTTTTAAAATCAAGAGAAGCAAAAGGTCTAGCATATTTTGTTGTTAGTGAAAATGATGAGCTTACTGGTGGAATTTCAAAATTTGTAACAGAAGAAGAAAAAGCAAAACTAAAATCGCTAACCAATTTTGCAAC
>CATLBG010000142.1 GCA_949878595.1 uncultured Clostridia bacterium | reverse complement strand
TGTATATTTATTTTAGAGCTAATAAATAGTTTTAAAAAAGGATTGATTTTTCGTTTAGTTTGTGTTAGTATAATATATGTTAATTACAAATTAAATTTTGGAGGAATTATGATTACTGCAGGCGATTTAAGAAAGGGCGTTACATTTGAATATGAAGGAAAGGTTTATGTTGTTGTTGACTTTTTGCATGTTAAACCAGGCAAGGGTGCAGCTTTTGTTAGAACAAAATTAAAGAATGTTGTTACAGGACAAACTGTTGAATTAACATTCAACCCAGTAACAAAATTTGAAAAAGCTCAAATTGAAAGAAAACAAATGCAATATTTATATAGTGATGGTGACTTATATTATTTCATGGATAATGAAACATATGAGCAACTTCCACTCAACAAAGAGCAGGTTGAAGAGGCTCTTCAATATATTGTTGAAAATATGGACGTTACAATTCAATTTTATAAAGGTGAAGCATTTAGTGTTGAACCACCAAACTTTGTTGAACTTAAAATTGTTGAATGTGAACCAGGTGTTCAGGGAGACACTTCAAAAGCTGGCAACAAACCAGCTAAACTTGAGACAGGTCTTGTATTACAAGTTCCACTATTTGTTAATAATGGTGATACAATCAGAATCGACACAAGAACTGGAACATATATGTCAAGAGTATAAAAAAAGCAAAAATATGCCAAAACAAGGCATATTTTTTTTTGCAAAAATTTCATAAGCTTTTATCTGTACAAATATAGTTTAGCAAGGAGGAATTATGATTAGTATTTTTCCAGAATGGCTAAACAATCTCCTTAGCAAAAACTTTGTCATGAGTCATGTATTTGAGGTAAGAATAAGAATTGGTAAACCAATCATGGTTAACTATAAAGGCAAATATGTTTCAATTGAAGAAAAAAATGGTTATAATACTATGACAGTTTATGCTAGCAGTGAACTTATTGATTATATAATCAAAGTTGCAACAAAACAATCATTGTATGCCTATAATGACCAAATCAAGCATTGCTACATTCAGGCTGAAGGTGGTATTAGAATAGGTATTTGTGGAACAGTGGTTTATAATAATGGTCAAATTTCTACAATAAAAAATATTCTTTCACTTAATGTCAGAATTGCTCATCAAGTGCTTGGGTGTTCAGAAAAAATTATTAACTTAATTTGTCAAAATCAAATAGTAAAGAATACTTTAATTATTTCACCACCAGGAGCAGGAAAAACAACTCTCGTTAGAGATATTGTTTTTAAGCTTTCTAATGAAAAGAAAATAGATAATATTTTAATTGTTGATGAAAGATTTGAAATTGCAGCTGCAGGTGATGCAAGTGATATTGATGTTGGAATCAGAACTGATATAATTTCTGGTTCAGAAAAAAGTTTTGCATTTAATGAGGCTTTAAAAACAATGTCACCGAGTGTTATTGTTACTGATGAAATTTCGTCTGGGGAAGATATTGAATCAGTCAGCAAAGCAATAAAATCGGGAGTAAAAGTTATTGCAACTGCTCATGCAGAAAATATTAATGATTTAAAATATAAAAAATATTTTGTTGATGTTATTAAGGATAAATATTTTGAAAGAATTATTGTGCTTTCAAATCGTATGGGTGTTGGAACAATCGATGGGGTTTTTGATGAGAACCTCAGAGTAATATATATGCCATATTTAGTATGAAAATATTTGTGTGTTTAATTATATTATTTGTGTTTGCTGCTATTGGATATAGCTTTAAATGGAAGGC
>CATLBG010000141.1 GCA_949878595.1 uncultured Clostridia bacterium | reverse complement strand
TATCTCCTTAAATTAAATATATTTTTATTATAGATATTTAATTTAAGGAGATAATTATGAATAATAGATTCGGTGGCTTTGGTGGAGGCGGAAACATGCAAGCAATGATGCGTCAAGCACAAAAAATGCAACAAGATGCACTTAAAGCTAAGGAAGAATTAGAAGAAAGTATTTTTGACGGAAGTGCAAGTGGTGGACTCGTTCAAGTTCAAATTAACGGAAAGTTTGAAATGCTTAGTGTTAAGATTGATAGTTCTATTGTTGACCCAGATGATGTTGAGATGATTGAAGATATGGTTGTTGCAGCTTTTAATGATGCTAAGTCTAAGGCTGATAAAATGAAAGAAAGCAAGCTTGGAGCATTTGGGGGTCTTATTTAGTGGATATCAATCAAATTGAACCCATTGCGAGACTAATAAATGAGTTTTCTAAGTTGCCATCTGTTGGCAGAAAAACTGCGGAGAGATATGCTTATCATATAATTAGGTCTAGTGACGAAAGAGCAAAAAATTTTGCTGATAGTATTTTAGACTGCAAAGAAAAGATTAAGTTTTGTGAAGTTTGCGGAAATTATACAGATCAAACCCCTTGCAGAATTTGTAGAGAGCGTTCAGCAAATATTCTTTGTGTGGTTAAAGAGCCAAAAGATGCTATGGCAATTGAAAAGACAGGTAGTTTTAAAGGGCAATATCATATTTTGCATGGAACAATAAATCCACTTGCTGGAGTTGGACCAAACGACATTAGAATAAAAGAACTTCTAGATAGAATTGGAAATGCAGGAACTAGCGAGGTTATTATTGCAACAAACCCTGATGTTGAAGGTGAGGCAACGGCAATGTATATCGCAAAACTTTTAAAGCCTCTTGGGATTAAAGTTTCAAGGATTGCTCAAGGTATTTCCATGGGAAGTGAACTTGAGTATGCTGATGAAGTTACTTTGTCAAAGGCACTTAGTGATAGAAAGGAAATGTAAGTATGAGGGTTTGTAAAAATTGTGGCAGTCAAATTGGTGAAAATGAAGAAGTTTGCAATGTTTGCAGTTCAAATGAAATTATAGAAAATGAAATTAAAGAAGCGAACAATCTTCATGTTGAAGAGGATCAAAAACTTTTTGAAAAAGAGTTTTTTAAAAAAGCTAAAAACATGCAAGAAGAGTCAGAAAATTCAAAACCAGAAAGCAAATATTTTTCTACACCAATAAGATTTTATAGAAACTTGTGTTTTTATCTTAAATTTACTTTATCGCCAATAATTTTAGCCTTGCTTTCAGCGGTTTGCAGTTATGGTGTTATGTTTTTTAATGGAAGAAGGCTTATGTATGAATTTACTGAAAATGAAAGCTTGAGGCAATCTTCAGTTTTTATGTTAATTATATTTGCTTTTTTTCTAACCATATTTGCATTGTTGTTATTTTTAAGCATTTATCTAAATATAAAAAAACTTATAAAAAAAAGGAACAAATAAAATTGTTCCTTTTTATTTTGTCTTTTGATTTAATTGTTTATTTCTCTCATTTATGGATTCTTTTTTTTTGTTTTTTATGAATCCTGAGAGGTTTTTGCTAATGTGTTTAACATCACTAGCATAAAGTGAATTTTTGCTATCGTCAGAGAGATTTTTCATAATATTATGATTTATATTAGTTATTGTTTTTATACTAAAATATAAAAAATAGAGAGATAATTTAGTGAAATTTTTCTTTTGGAGTAGACTTGAGTTTTTCAAGTCTACTATAATATATGCATTTAATTTTTATTTGATAATAGTTATTAAAAAAATATAGTT
>CATLBG010000140.1 GCA_949878595.1 uncultured Clostridia bacterium | reverse complement strand
AGAACTAGTTTCATAACTATCCAAAACCAATCTAAATAATGCATTATAGTATATAATACTTTTATAATTTTCTTTATTCCATATACCTTTTTTTAAAAGTTCTATTTTTGATTTCATATTCATAGAGTACAAATTAAATAATTTTGAAAAACAACCATTAAACAAATTATCAGTGCTATATCCTTCCACATTTACTACCACACGTCCATCATTAGCATGTAGTATTTCTTCATTTTGAATTTTATTAGCTATTATATATTCCATCTGCCACATCATATCTATAATTTCATTTTTTTCTTCATCAGAAAATCTTTTTTGTACAACTGGAAACTCATCATCAATAGATGCTTTAATTAATAAAACAAATTCTTTTTTGTAAGATTCTTCGTATTGAATAGTCATACTTTCAGTATCCAAGCAAAATATAAAATTAGAATTATTAAACAATTCAAGATAAAAAGTGCTAAAATTATTTGTATATTTTTCTTCAAGAAAAATATCAATTAAATTCACTAGGAAATTATAATATTCTTCTCCATCATCTTTGGATTTAAATGTTTCAATATCATCATTATAATTTACAACTCTTGCGCTATCGCTTTTATAAATAAAAAATTTTAAACCTTGTTCTGAAATATTTTTTTTATTACTCTTCAAAAAAGAAACCAAATACTTATCTTCTATCATAATTTCCCTCTTTATGCTATAATTGTTGGATAACCAAAGAAACTATGAGCTGAAGTTAAATATGGATTAGTTGGATGATAGTGTGCAAAATAAACTCCTGGCTTCCAACTTTTAGCGTGAGCAGGATGATATGTAACTCCACCATTCAATGATGCTTCTTCAGCTATTGTCATTGCATCGTAAGCACTAAAAGTATAAGTACTTAGAAGAACTTGGGCTCTATTTCCTAAGGAATTCACCAAACCAACAAATTGAGAACTACGCAAAACAGCAATTGCAAAATTTCTATCAATTTTCAAAGTAGAAAAATATACTTTCCCTCCACCACCATAACTTGTATCTGCCAAAGCCAAATAATAACTTCCATCGTTTTTGTATTTGCTTGCATCTGCTTCAACAAATTCAAATGTTATATCAGCAACTGCTATTTTATAAATAGTCTTAACAACTTCAACAGTTTTCACAATTGTTTTGGTAATCGTTCTTACAATTGTTCTAAAAATAGACCTAAACCAACTAAGTATTGATTTTACTACTGTTGAAATTGTCTCTGTTACTTGCTGAACAACAGTGGTTATGCTTCTTTGATAAGTTGGATCTTGAGTAATTGCTGAAATTAAGAATAATCCTCCTATCAAAACAGCACATCCACCTATCACAGCGACATCATCAACTCCTGCTATACATTCATTAACAGTACCTTCATATATCATATTTGCAACCGAAAAAACTTCTCCTTCAAATTCAAATAGATAATCATCTGATAATTCATCATAATAAGGCATTGCTTCATAACTTTCTGCTTTTATCGTTATATCATTATCAAGATATGATACCTCCAAATTTATTATTCCTGTCTCAGCATCTAGTGAAGCGGAATACTTTTTGGTAAGTGGAGTTTCTATATTAGACAAAAAATCAATCTGGCTTTCTTTATATGTCGTTTCAATCTCTCCATCAAAACACATAAAATTTCCATTAGTATAAGAAACATAATTGTCAAATTGACTAAGCAATTCATCAACTTTCTCTTCATATGTCATACCTGTTTGTATTTCATATGTTTCAATTGTTTCTGTTTTATCTTCTTTTGAACATGAACAAACAACAGAAATAACTATCACAATAAAAAATAAACATAAAATTCTTTTGATAACTT
>CATLBG010000139.1 GCA_949878595.1 uncultured Clostridia bacterium | reverse complement strand
CTTAAACATTTTTTCACTCTCCTTTTTTAATTTTAAATGTCAATTTAAAATTAAAAAAGGAGAGTGAAAAAATGTTTAAGGGTGTGAAGATCTTAGGTGTTAGATTCAGCAAAATGAGACATGGAATGGCTTTTGATGCAGAAGGTGAAGCAAAGGCTATTGCTGAAATTGAAAAAGAACTTGAGGCTGAAGACGCTGCAAATAAAGCAGAAGAAGAACAAGTGTCAAAATAAATAAAAAAGAGGCAAAACCTCTTTTTTTATTTTTTGTTGTCTGCTATAATTGATATATAAATGTTTTATATTAGGAGAAACATATGGAATTAAAAGAAATGCAAAAAAGAGTTTATGAAAATAAGCTTAAACATAATTTTAATGTGACAGATGTTCCACTAGAGTTTTGTCTGTTAGAAGGTGAACTCTCAGAAGCATTTGAGGCATGGATAAAAAAGCATGACAACCTTGGAGAAGAACTTGCTGACACTGCAATTTATCTTTTGGGACTATCTCAAATTGTGGGCATAGACCTTCAAGAAGAAATTGAAAAGAAAATGAAAATCAATGAGCAAAGAGAATATGTTATGGTCAATGGTGTTCTTGTTAAAAAGGGCAGTAAAGATGACACAACTCTTTAATAGAAGAAAGATATGAGAGCAGCAAACACAGCTGCTCTTTTTAATTGACTAAATGTTTTGACAAAACAAAATGCATCTTATTTAAAAAGTGGATATAGTTCTCATACATGGACACGAGTATAGGTTAAAAGGCAAAATAAAAAGAGTAGAATTTTCTACTCTTTTTTCGTTTTGTCTTATTTTCCTTCAATGAGTTCAATTGCGTGGGTGATTTGCTCTTTCATGTTTGCCTTGCCAACTTTGCAATAGTCGCGAATATCAAAGTGTTCTGGGTGGTTTGCAACATCATTTCTAACACCAGCAGTGAAGGCAAGTCTTAGGTCTGTGTCCATATTAATTTTGCAGATTGCAGACTTGCTCATTTTTGCAATGTCTTCTTCAGAAATGCCTTGGCTCTTTTTAATGTCGCCACCATACTTTAGAATTTCGTCAACCCATTTTTTTGGAACGGTAGAGCTTCCGTGAGCTACAAGTGGAATCTCTGGAATTGCGTTATGAACACTTTCGATTACACCATATTGAATAACAGGGGTTTTTATGGATTTGTTTATGCCATGAGCTGTTCCAATAGAAATTGCGAGGCTATCAACGCCAGTTCTTGTTACAAAGTCTTTTGCTTCTTTTGGATCAGTGAAGCTTTCTGTGTCGCTATGAATCATGTCTTCAGTTCCAATAATCTTGCCAAGTTCAGCTTCAACAGTAACTCCTCTTGCGTGTGCATATTCAACAACTCTTTTAGTTTCTGAAATATTTTCTTCATAAGGCAGGGCAGAGCCGTCAAACATAACACTAGTAAAGCCTGCATCAATTGCAGCTTTGCATGCCTCATAGCTTTTGCCGTGGTCTAGGTGAAGTGCAATATCGTTTGAATAATGTTTGCTAGCAGTTTCAACAATTGCTTTAATATAATCATAGCCAGCATATTTGCCAGTGCCCTCTGATGCAGAGATAATGATTGGAACATTCTTTTCTCCAGCAACCTCAGCAACTGCCTGAGTTGATTCTAGATTGCAAACATTGAATGCAGGGATTGCATAACCTTCTTTTAGTGCTTTTTGTAACATATTTTTTGTATTAACAAGTGCCATAAATTTTCCTTCCTTCATAAATTATATAAGATGAAAATGAGTTTAAACAATATTAAGCTCACCACACTATTATTATAAATTTATGAACAATTTTTGTAAACAAATATTAGAATGTTTGATTTATT
>CATLBG010000138.1 GCA_949878595.1 uncultured Clostridia bacterium | reverse complement strand
TATTTTGAAACAAAACAAAATCCATCTCGTATTCTGTTTGCAATAATGAAAAATGAAAAACCGATCGGAGAGTTGCAATTAAAAGACATCAATCAAACAAATCGGGAATGTACATTGAGTATCCATTTACAAAATGATACAGTGAAAGGTAAAGGATACGGCACACGTGCAGAGCAGTTGGCGATACAATATGCCTTTGAAGTGTTGAATATGGTTGCTGTAAATGCTGATACAATTATAAAAAATACCCGTAGTCAACATGTGCTTGAAAAAGTTGGATTTAAGCTTATTAGAGAAGAATACGGTTTCAAGTATTATAGATTTGAACGTTAAATTTCAATTTAATGGAGTGACAATGTATTCGCTATGAAAGAAAAAATAGAAAACTTATATAACAAAGATAATAATAGTGCGTATAAAACATTATTAGATTTGGAAGTTATTACTACCGAATCAAATGAGTTGTATAGTTATTTTGATTTATTGTTGAAAATGCTAAATGACAAAAGGACTTTTATAAGAGTGCGTGGATTTAGACTAATTTGTTGTTTGGCGAAATGGGATACAAAAAATAAAATAAACGATAATATTGATATTATATTAAAAGAGTTGGATGATGAAAAAGGGACTTCAGTAAGACAATGTTTAGAAAAGCTAAATCAGATTTTAATTTATAAAATTGAGTTGACAGACATTATAGCAAGCAAATTAAGAAATTTGGAGTTGTCTAAATATAAAGAAAGTATGCAATCCTTAATCAAAAATGATTTGGAGCATATTTTAGAATATCTATAATGCACTGCATACACTAGTCAATAAAAATTAGGGGTATGCACTTTTTCTTAAAGGGTATGCAATATTATGCCAAGGGTATGCAGAAAAACTAGGGGTATGCAAATTGTATTATAGTAGTACATCTTTGCCATTAAGAACCATGATTCTAATACATAAGTATTAGATTTTTTAATATAAGCTTAAACAAATTTTATAATACAAATTTTAGGAGAAGTTATATCGTGAATGCTATTTTTAATATCAAAGGAAAAATTATTGAGACAAACAGACTCATATTACGCCCTTTTAAACAAACGGATTTGTCTGATTTATATGAATATGCGTCAGTTGATGGTGTTGGTGAAATGGCAGGATGGTCTCATCATAAAAATAAAGAAGAGTCTCAAAAAATTCTAAATATGTTTATTGATGAAGATAAAGTATTTGCCATCTGTTTAAAGGAAAATGAGAAAGTCATTGGATCTATTGGGGTTGAAAAATATGGAATGGAAGAAAAATTGACTGAGTTTGATGGTTATAAAGGTAGAGAAATTGGCTATGTATTGAGTAGAGCTTACTGGGGAAAAGGCATTGCTACAGAAGCAACCAAAGCGATTATTGATTTTTTATTCTATGAATGTGAGTTGGATTTTTTAATATGCGGATATTATAATTTTAATTTTTGATCAAAAAGAGTACAAGAAAAATGTGGATTTAAAGCCTATAGAAAATTAACAATAAAAACAAGTATGAATACGGAAGAACAAAGCATTTTAAATCTTTTAATTCATCCAAATAAGAAGATTAAATTTCAATTTTCACATCCTGAGACATTAATATACAATGAGGATTAGAATTATAATAAATGATATACTATGTTTATTTTGAGATTAGCGCACGCAAATTATATAAAAATAGATATTGTATAATTGATCTTGAAATAATTAGGACATTATTTCAAGACTTTTTTTGTTTAAGATCTTTTGAATCTACACTATAATAAGAAGAATATGAGTGATTATTACTAATCCGGGTCTTTCTCATATAATAAATTAAATTAGTTTAATAAAGATTAAGAAATGAGTTGATTTAAAATCTACGAAATGCTATAATAAT
>CATLBG010000137.1 GCA_949878595.1 uncultured Clostridia bacterium | reverse complement strand
AACATAGCCAATATAATCTGCAGTAAGCGTTATAGCAAAATTTACTATAAAATCAAATAATATAAAGAAGACTCCAATCCCCATCAAACAGTAATTATAAATTTTAATTTTATCTTGGTTTATATAATAGAATGTCGTTTTTCTAATGATAATATTAAAAATCAGTAATATTAAGAATAGTATTAAACCATTAACTGCACAAAAAATATTAGAAAATGTAAACTCTATATTGTAATTAAATAGTTCTGCTATGGTATTCATAGTGAACATATTCATCATATAAGAGAAGGATAATAGAGCACATAATCCTATCATTTGATAAAATTTACTATTTCTTTTTTGATAAATATTTTTTTCGGTTTTAATATTAAACAAAAGGGTAATAGTAAAAAGTATATTGCATAAAAGCATAAAAAGACTGCTAGCATCTAAAAGATAAAAGAAATAAAACTTAAGAATAAATAACGCTTTAATGAAATAGATACATTTTAAAAATATAAATAGAAAGGCTAATCCTCCAAATATATAATTAATTATCTTAAACGATTTGCTTAAAACAAAAGAAACATTATTCTTATTAAAGAATATAAAAGTGAACCAAATAAAGTATAAAATAAACAGGTCTATACCCAAAAAGATGGTGTATTTAGTTAAGTATTGTCCCTCAGAGAGCCTTTCTGTAGGAGATTCTGATGCAAAGCAAAGAATTAAAAAAATTAAAGAAAATAATAAGTTTACACCGCTCCATTTTAATTTATTCATATTTTTATACTCCTTGTAAAAATATATTAATTATATAAAACTAGAACTTGAATTTGATATGCTTTGTCTTTTTGTTGATTTGTAAAAATTTATTATTGTAAAAACTAACATCCAAGCAAGGATAAATAGATTTAGGAAACCTAACAAAGCATGCCCTCTATATTCTGCAATGATTAGCACATAAAAATTCACAATAATGTTGAATGATATAAAAAAAGATTCAATGCCTAATAAGTTGTAATTAAATACTTTTATAGCTTTTTGATGGGTATAAAAAGAGGAAGTTCTTTTTATTAATACATTAAAAATAATAAGAATCAAGAAAATTATGAAGCAGTTTACAGCACTAAAGATATCAGAAAACATATATTCTACTTTGTGGTTTAATAATTCGGACATTGATTTCATTGTGAAGATGTTCATCATATAGGAGAAGGATAGGAAAAGACATATTCCAGTTGTTTGATAAAAGCTAGTATTTCTTTGTTGATATATTTTATTTTCATTACGAATATCATGTAAAAGAATCGTAGTGTATACCATATTACTAAGCAAGATAAAAATGATGTTGATATCTAAAAGGCAATGGTAAGTGTCACGGGCAGTAAATAATGTGTAATTGAAAAAAATAAGTTTTATAATGATGATTAGAAAGGAGAATCCCCCAAAAATATAATTTATTTTTTTATAAGAGTCACTAAGGACAAAAGAGACATTTTTCTTATTGAATAATATAAAAAGAAACCATATCATATATAAAATAAAAAAATCAATTCCAAATAAGATAGCATATTTAGATAAGGTATATTTTTCTGTTATTTCCGTAGGTGATTCCACTGCAAAGCATAAAATCATGTAGATAAAAGAAAATAATAAGTTTACACCGCTCCATTTTAATTTATTCATATAATATTAAACTCCTTGTAAAAAATATTTGCTTATATTGTTAGTATCCTTAAATCTGTTACGTTTGGTATTTGCTGACCATAATTAATAATAACATTTATTTTAAGCTAATTCAATGCTTATCGGCATACATGATTCTTCTTGAAGCTTATTTTTGATGTTATATAATATAAAAAAGATATTATTTAGCCATTATTAACGGAAAAATTAACACAAAATTCTATTTTTTTATTTTTATGAATTATTATATTTTTTAAGAGTT
>CATLBG010000136.1 GCA_949878595.1 uncultured Clostridia bacterium | reverse complement strand
TATAACACCTTTAACATAAACCATATATGAATATTCATAATCATTTTGATATTCAAAAACTGCAAGGTTCATTTTTGTGTTAACATCTCCCCTGATTGTTCCAATTACATCAACATATAACAAATAACTTGCTGTTGCACTAGAAACTATTTCATCATAACTTATGTTAAACTCTAAATTGTTTTTGAAAAACAAGGCAACAGAATATTCTGCGAGAGATTCATCTAACCATGCCTCCCTTGCCTCATTATTACCAACTAAACCATACCACCACTGATGAGCAATTTCATGAACAATAACCTTTTTCATTTCGTCATCATCATCAATTGAATCACTAACAAATACAATGTTTGGATATTCCATTCCACCATAAATAAATGGAGTTTTAACAACTGAGAGTGTGCTATAAGGAAATTTTCCAAAGGTCTTACTAAAATACTCTAGGGCTTTTGCAGAAATATTTAAATTTTCATTCAAATCGCTATCAGTTTCATAGCCCATATAGTTAACTGTTATATCACAAACCTGTTTTGAAACAATTGCTGAATCATTTGAAAGACACATCGCAAAATCACGAACAGCTTTTGCCGTCATCTTTGCTGTTGTTTTGCCACCACTTGTGCTAAGTTCTGCACTGCCACTAGAAAGAAGCTTGTAGTTTGATGGATATTTGAGTTCAACATTATAATTTGCCACTGATGAATAGAATGGGTCACCAGTTGAATAATATGGTGTGGTATCAAATTTGCCACCATTATATTCACATGCTATAGGATACCAGTTTCCTAAATTAATGTTGCCTTCATAATATCCAAATCTGTGAGTGCAGTTTGGAACACTCAAATTAAACTCTATTTCAAGTTTTATTCTTCCCTTAGGTTTTAAAGAACTTGCAAAATTTACTTGCAAAATATCTTCATCTTCACCAACAATATTTATGCCAGTATCTTTATCATTAACCTTAACTGAAACAATTTCCATATCACCAAAGCTCTGCCCATTTGGAAAGCAAGTGGCAAGAGTGAGAGATGTGTAGGGCTTTATTATTGCATCTTCACGAAATGCCCTTGGATATAAATGTAAGCATAAATTATCAAGTTCGCTATCAGTTCCATTAACATATTCAATAGTCTCTCTGGCAGAAATTTTATCTTCACTGAGAATTTCAGCAGAAATTGAATAGTTTGTTAAGTTTTTAGATGCTTTGTCAACTTCATTTTTTTTGCAACCTACAAGCAAAAATATTGAAGAGCAACAAAAAATTCCACAAACTATTAAAATAAAAAACTTTTTCACTTTAACCATAATAATATAGGTTATGAGCAAAAATGTTAGTTTAGAATTGATATATAATTTTTTATAACTCTATCTATTTCTGATTTTTTACATTTTTCAAAATGACCAGGATAAGCAACATCATAGTCTATGCTTAATAATTTTCTAAGACTTTCTTCCATATCAGAAATATCCCCACCAACAAGGTCCGTTCTACCAATGTTGTTAGAAAAAACTGTGTCTCCAGTAAAAAGCGAGTTTTGAATTAAAAGACAAACTGAGTCTTTTGTGTGACCTGAGGTTTTAATCACTTTAAACTCAAATTTTCCTAAGCTTAGCGAATCAGGGTAATATTTTATATTCTTGTTAGGAATATTAAACTTTAAATCTTCATAAATGATAACAGAAGCATTTTCTCTTGGGCTTAAAAGTGAACTCTCAGCCCCTGAACAAATATACACATCGCAGTCAAACTCTTCAACATACTTTTCTATATTATATAGATGGTCAAAATGCAAATGGGTCATAAGAACCCCAAGAACATTCTTTCCTCTAACTATCTTTTTTATGTCATCAAGCTCTGCACCTGCATCAATAATAACCACGTCTTTGTCCTCTATGCAAACATAAGTATTTTGATCAAATTCACCTCTCAAAAACCTAGATTTAATTTGTTTAACAACCATT
>CATLBG010000135.1 GCA_949878595.1 uncultured Clostridia bacterium | reverse complement strand
AAATTAAGATAAATTAAAATCAATTTTTATTTTTTCTTTCTTTAACATTCGAATATATAGAATCATAGTTGGAATAAAATCTAATGTCATGCCGATGCCAAACATTAGGGCTATACCTAATAATGTTGGAACAAATGCGCCTGTTAAATATAATATAAACATAACTCCATAATAAAACCCATCTATGCATAAAGATTGAATTAGCATATAATTCGTTTTGCCCAGTCCATAAAATGTACTATCAAAGATACAACTATTAAATAGAAAAGTAATATAAAAACCTGTTTCAATCAAGACTATATTAAACACAGTTTCATAATTTTTAACATTCATAACATACTGTAAGAATGGCTTCCAAATAGGAATGCTTAAAAGCCACAAGCCAGCAAATATACTAGTTAAAATTAAATAACCAAAGGTTTTATTTCGAATGTTATCTTTATTCTCACCAACTTCTTTTTTTACCAAGTCTGCTAGTGCTAATCCTGGCAGTAATAACCAATTCCATATAAAGCCATTGGCCAACCAATAATTCCCTTGTTCAGAAACGACATTGGTCATACGCACGACCATAACCATAAAAGCTAAATTTCTTAAAAAAGATTCAAATCCTGAATATTTCCCAACCTTGAACCAATCTTTTAACCAGTTAAAGTTCCATTTTGTTTTAGAAAATAGATTAACATTTTCATGAAGTAATAATAGGATTGAAATAATTACTAATGCTGCATTCACGATCATATTTGTGTATGCTATACCATTTACTCCTAGTTTTGCTGAAACATCCAAATTGCTTACTAGGAATGTGTCTAATAAAACAGATAAAAGCATTTGGACTCCCAAAACGATATAAAGATGCTTGTCCTTTTTCATTGTCACTAATACTAGCAACATAAATCTCCATAGAGTTGAAAAAAGTGCTGCAATTGTTTCTAAACGGACATATGTCACAGTTGCATCCACTAAAGCATCCTCTTGAGCCATTAGAACTACTAATGGTCTAGCACAAGAAATAATAACTATAGAGGCAAATAAATATATTCCAGCAGTGACTACAAGTCCAGTTCTCACTTTATTTGCTAGTTCTTCTATATTCATTAAAGATTTCCCTAGAATAAAGAATAATGGTAATATCAAAGCCTCTTGGATGACTTCATAAAATAGATTCACCCATTGTAACTGACTTGCAATATTGATTCCACCATCACTAGGCATATCTCCTAAAAAGAATATTCTTACTGTTTGATAAATCGTTGGCAATAACATAGTTGCAAGAATCGCAATCCACATTCTGTAATTAATTGTTTTTAATGCAGCTATTATTTTCATATGTTATTTTCACCTTGTATTAAAACTGACATTCCCATATTCACTTTCCATTTATTATAATCTTTATTGCATTTTTATTTCTGATGATTGAAACATCTAACCATGTTTCAATTGAATTTATATGATTGACATAGTTTTCATACTCGAAAATGGAAAAAATATTAATTTCAGATAAACTTATAATTATTACTTTTTCGTTTTCAAATTTCCAATTAAAACTTTTTAAAATCTCTATTACCTCATAGCCATAACCTGGTTTTGAAAAAAATTTTATAGGATCAATTGTATCTAATAATTCTAATATAAATAAAACTGGATTATTTCTTAATGATATTCTCTTCTTTTTATCTAAACTCAAAAGAGAATACTCCTCATATAATTCCTTTGTTTCATTCGATGAAAAAAATATATTATGTGATACTATGCAATCAGCAATGTAAGCAAACATAGGTATTTGTTCAACACAAAAATGTTTATAATTTTTAAAAAAGGATAGTTGCGAATCATCAGCATCATCCCTTGCTTTATACGACTTAAAATAACATTTCATTATAGAGTCAAAAAATATATATCCACCCACAATGCCGTGGTCAAATACTCCAAACTCTGCCAATCTAAACTTATAATAAGAACTCACTTCTTTTTCACTAAAAAAACTACGCCT
>CATLBG010000134.1 GCA_949878595.1 uncultured Clostridia bacterium | reverse complement strand
TGATAAAGAATTAGATGCTAAAATTAAAGAATATTTTGATAGTAATAAAATAGAACCAGATAAAAGTGTTTTACAAGAGATAAAGCAAGAAATTTCTTCTGAGAAAAAACTAAAACCAAAACAATTTTATTTTTGGAAAACATTTATTGCATCAGCAGCAATGCTTATTATAGTTATACTATCAGTAGTTCTTCCTATTGTATTAAAAAAAGATAGTGATGATTCTAATTACTATACTTATACAGATGCAGATATTAATAAAATTGAAATTGAAAAACAAGTAGTTATAGACTATATTAATACAAATTTACCAAAATATGCTTTTATATTTGAACAGTGTGATTTTGAAAAATGTATTGGGTTCTATACAAAAGAAAAAAATGAATTAGTTGCATTAAGTGCTGTTTTAATGCAAAACGATATGCCATATGCAAAAGTAAATTTTGATTTAATAATTAATAAAAGATATATATTTTCAGGTGATGAATCTTTTAAAGATGAAAGTAAAATCATTTTAAAGGAAGAATGTAGATTATATTTAAAGGAAAAAGAAGAATTTTTTACTTCTTATCTATATGCACTATTTGAATATAATCAATATAATCTATATCTTTGTTTAGATGCATTAGATTATGAATTTATAGAACAATTTTAATTTATTTTAAAAAAGTTTGTCACTTTTTATCTTTCTGCAGACATAAATATGTATGAGGATAAAAGACATGAAAACAAAAATAACATCATTTTTATTTGCTATTGTTTTATTTGCTTTTAGCATTAGTTTATTTAAACCAGCAAGCTATGCAAATAGTTATTCTAGCACAGAGTATTATAGCGGCACAAATTATTTTGATACATCAGGTGTTTATGAATCTCATAAAGAATATTATTATTATGACACCTATGAAATGGACGATATTCATTTAGAGAGACTGTGTCCAAATTATGGGCTTATAACTTTTTCAAACTCTTGTGCACCTATGGCTGGCACAATGGTTGTTGCGTATTTTGATTATACTTGTCCTGATTTAATTCCAAATTTTGATGCAGGATATTATTATAATGGAAAATTTAGATATAGACCTGAAAATTCAGATATAAGTAAGTTGGAAGAAAGCTTATATATTGAAATGGGAACAAATACTGAAGCTCCAGGCACATCTGTTAAGCAATTTAAGAATGGCTTAACAAATTATTCTAAATCAAAAGGCTATAGTATATCTTATAATGATTGTGGCAGAAACTTAGATAAAATAAAAACGAATATTAGTAATAATTTGCCAGTAGTATTATTCTTAAGTTCATTTGATTATTTTTCTGAAGCTGGAGTCACTAATAAAGATGGTGTTTATTCAATGCTTGGCAGAAAATATAATGTTGGTCATGTTGTGGTTGCTTTTGGCTACAGACAATTTAGATTTTATCAAGAAGGTAAAGCTACAGTTACTAAAAATTTCTTAATAGTATCCTTCGGAGATAATACGCAAGGCTATCTAGACATTGATTCACTTTCATGCATTGATGAGGCATATGGTATAAATATTTATTAATAAAAAAGACTTATGCATTTTTATGCATAGGTTTTTTCATGGGGAAAAATTTATGAAGCACACAAAGATAATTTTAAAATCTTATCAAATAAATAAAAAGTATCAAAATGAACTCAAAAAGGAATATGAGTTATTTAAGGCTGAATCTAAAGAAAAAGCAAAGTTGAAACAAGAACTTAGCCTTGTTGATAAAGAAATAGAGAATGTCATAGGAAGTATAATGGCATTAAATCAACCAAGCAAAAGTATCCTTCTTTTAAGATATGTTAAACAATATTCCTATGAAGTTATTGCTTTCAAATTAAATTATTCCACACAAAGAATTTATCAATTATTAAATGTAGCTTTAAAAGAATTTAAAACAGAATATGAAAGTCGTTTAACGTCAAATAACGTTGCCATCTAAAAAGAAAATATCAATATTTTATTTAAGTCATCATTATTCATCAAAAATTTTAAAGATATATTATAAGTTTAA
>CATLBG010000133.1 GCA_949878595.1 uncultured Clostridia bacterium | reverse complement strand
GTTGGTAAGATTTGTACAATAATTGAACAAGTAAATAATTCATTAAAAAAAGTTCACTCGGATGATGTTTTTGATACTCTTTTAGTAAAAGATACAGACAAAGATTATTATATTTGGATTTCAAATTTGCAACTTATAACTTCAGACTTAGTTGAAAACGAGATTACAGATGATATAAAAAATGCTCTAAAATCGTTAAAAATAGGATGGAATGATAAAAAAGACCTACAAATAATTCTTGGGCGATTAATAGCAATTAGAGATAATATTGATAAGTTTTATCTAGAAGAAAAAAAACAAAAATTAACGATAAGCAAAGCCGATGTAGCAAAAGCATGTAATATACTTGCAGATACAGTAAAAGGTCTTTCAGGTAGTACAATTATTGAATTAACAAATGCATATGCAGAAGACTTCAAAATAAAGGTTCCATATTATGAATATCCATTTAATGAACCCATACCAAAAAATAAGAAAAGTGCTTTGATGGAAAATCTTTCAAAATTTTCTAGTGACCAACAAATCTATATCTTGCAAAATTTATGTAATCAACCTATTTTTTTCTGCAATTCAGAAGTGCTAGAACTAAATAGATATTTAACAGAAAAATACGGAAAAGTTGTTTTATTACCTATAGAAGATGAAAATATTATAATTAATAATAATAGCTTTTTAAAGAATTATGCAAAAACTTATAATCTTTTTTCAAAAGCAATAAGTGATTATGAAAATGGTAATTATGATAGAAGTGTTTTAGATAATGCAAGACTTGCTCTTGAGTTACTACTTAAAAACATATTAAATAATAATAAGTCTTTAGAAAATCAACATGATGGACTGGGTAAATATTTAAAATCAAAAAATATTGATTCACAAATAAGGTCAGTGTTCTTAAATGTCCTTTCATGTTATGAACATTATCAAAATGATAATATCAAACACGATGATAATGTTGAACCAAATGAAATAAAATACATCTTAGATTTAACAAATACAATGATGTCTTTATTAGTAAAGATAACTGAAGAAGATTCATAAATTTATTTCATAACAAAAAAAGACAAGTAAAATTTACTTGTCTTTTTACATGTTTAGGTTTTCATATAAAAACAGTGGTGAATTTAAAAATTCGTTGACTGCCATGTTAAAACCATCGGCAATAGCAATGACTGTTTTTAGATTTACACCTTTTGCCTTCCCTTTCATAATGCTTTTTACTGTGTCATGTGAAAGACAGGCTTTTTGTTCCAATTTATATTGAGTCATATTTTTTTCTCTTAATAATTCTTTAATCCTTAATGCAACTGCTTGACTAATATCCACTAGTTTACTCCTATGGGTTATTTTTCACCTATAAGTGTAAAACTATTATTTTTTATTTTATGGGTTAAATTTAACCCAATGGCTTGACATCTCCAAAAGTTATTGTTATTATATGGGTGTATTTTAACCCATATAATTTAGGAGAATAATTATGAAAAAAATTTTGAGTTGTATGTTAATTTTATTATCAATCTGTTTTATATTAACAAGCTGTTCCTTATCTAGTAACGAAAATAAAATAGATTATCAGTATAAAGGTATTGATGAGACATTTACCTATGACGAAATAAATATAACAATAAATAGTTTTTCTTTCAATAATTACGCATTAAGTGGTTCTTATTATTCTGGAGATGATAACATATGGTTAATTATTAACGCTACTCTTTATAATACTTCTAGTAGTACCAAATCTTTAGATGAATACACAAAATCTATAATTTACAAAAATGAAAATGGAGATGAAGCCAAATACAATAGTTCATTCTCCTTAAAAAGCGATTTTATTGATGCACATGATAGTATTTTAGCTTATGGCTCAATTAATGGAATATATTGTTTTAAAATACCTAATGGTCTCGCATCTAAATTTATTGACTTAGATCACGACTTGAGATATGAATATAAGGAGCCCCTTGAAAAAGGTTTATATTTTCAATTTTCATTTAATAAAAAAAATGAAAAGAAATTGAAATATATAAAGAAAATTAAAC
>CATLBG010000132.1 GCA_949878595.1 uncultured Clostridia bacterium | reverse complement strand
AATAATTAAAATTATATTTATAATATTTTTGTTTTATTTTTAGGCAAAAAGCATTTTGTTATGCTATAATTTTCTTATGAAAGATGGAAAATTAAAATCATTTTTACTTTTTTTAAAAAGCCCCAATAAAATGTTTAGTGGGGTAATTTATATTTTGTGCTTAATTTTTGCTATAACAAGCATAGTTTTCCAATCGCTTAATATTAATGATACTGCGTTGCTGGTTTTGTATGCTTGCTTGGGTATAACATTTTTTTATTCAATATACTTATTAGTTTATAGAGATTTTAAAAATATCAAGAAATATTTTAAAGAGAAAAAACAAAAAATTTCTTCCAAAAATAAATTTGCAAACAAATTATTTAATGATCTATATTATAGAACAATGTTTTTTTCAAGTTTGGCAATGATAATCACTTTTTGCTTTGTGGTATACAATGCCTTTGCTGGAATATATTATAGTTCAGTTTGGAATGGCAGTATATCAGTTTATTATATTTTTTTGTTAGACATTCGTCTTATGACTTTACTTAGCGAATTTAAAATTCATAAAGTCCAGCCTGATGAATTTCAAAAACAAAATCAGAGGGCAAAAATTTTTAGAGCAGAAGGTTTTTTGCTAATATGCTTGGATATAGCTTTAATTGCACCAGTAACGCTTTTAGTTTTATCAAGAAGGCAAATTACTTTGCCAATGTGGGTTGCAATAGCAAATGCTACCTATACATTCTATAAAGTTATTGGTTGTATAATAAGTTTCATAAAAACAAGAAACAGTGAAATACTTTCAGTTAAGGGTCTCAAGAATTTAAATTTAACAGATGCTGCAATTTCTTTGCTTTCACTTGAAAATACAATGATATTAACATTTTCAACTGGAGAAGACAAAGATATGTTTACATTTGTAATAATTTCTGGTTTAGTCGTGGTTTTGCTTGGAATGTTTATTGCTATCTTAACTCTAATTCAGGGAGTTAAGAAAGTGAGGGATTTAAAACTCTCAAAACAAAATTCAGTTGACATAAATTAAGATTAAAAATATATTAAATTAAGAGGTATATATGGAGCAATTATTTTTAGAAGCAAGAGATGGTTATAAGTTAAATTTGCATATTTTTGAAGTAAAAAATTCAAAGGCCGTTGTTCAAGTTATTCATGGCATGGAAGAACATCAAGAACGTTATGAGCCAATTATTAGTTTCTTGAATAAAAATGGATTTTCTGTTGTCAGCTCTGATATGAGAGGCCATGGTGGCACAGCAAAAGACCTAGGTTTTTTCAAAAATAAAAATGGATATAAAGAGCTGATAGAAGATCAAAAAGTAATAACTAAATTTATTAAAGAAAGATTCGCTGAAAGTCCTGTTTATATTTTAGCACATTCAATGGGAACGATAATCACAAGAGTCCTTCTTCAAAAAAATTCAAATAACTATTCAAAGGTTGTTTTGTCTGGTTATCCAAACTATCAAGTTGGTGCATACTTTGGAATTATTGTTGCAAATATAATCAAGTTTTTCCGTGGTGCAAAATATAAATCAAAGTTTATAAATAGTCTCAGTGTTGGTGCATTCAATAGGCAAATCAAAAATCCAAAAACCGATTATGATTGGGTTTGCAAAAATGAAGAAGATGTAAAATCTTATATAGAAGATCCTCTTTGTGGCATAGGTTTCACTTGTTCAGCTTTTGCAGATTTGTTTCATTTGGTGGTTTTGATGCATAAACCAAATTTATATAAAAAAGTAAATGCTAAAATGCCAATTCTTATGCTAAAGGGAAACGATGACCCATGTGTCGGCGGAGAAAAGGGTGCAGCAGACTCAAGAAGAGTTTTAGAAAAAGCCGGTTTTCAAAACGTGTGCCATATAGACTATCCAAATATGCGACATGAAATTATGGCAGAGGTTGATAAGCAAAAAGTTTTTGATGATATTTTAGCTTTTTTCAAAAACGCATAATCTGCTTTCAAAATGTAAAAAACCAAGCAATAAAGGTGAATTTTTATGATTAAGGCAATTTTATTTGATTTAGATGGAACGCTTCTTCCAATGGATGA
>CATLBG010000131.1 GCA_949878595.1 uncultured Clostridia bacterium | reverse complement strand
CAGATGATTTTTTAAAATTTTTAGATGAAAAACTTTTGTTGTTGAAAAACGAAAAGATGAAGAAGTCAGATTTAAATTTTAAACTATTTTTGGCTATAGGTGCAGTTGTTTGTATAATTATTTGGTGAGTTTATGGACGTTTCAATTCTATTTAAAATTGGTGCGATAGGAATTCTTACAACTGTTATTTGTCAGTTGTTTCAGCATCAAGGCAGAGGAGATCTTGCGACCCTGGCGGGGTTGGCGGGACTTGTTGTTGTGCTTTTTATTGTGCTTGGAATGGTGAGTGATTTATTCACCACAATCAAAACTCTCTTTGAATTATATTAAGTTTTAAAGGCGAGCAAGTGATTGTTAAAATTGTTTTAATTGCAATTGTTTGTATTTTTTTATCATCATGCTTAAAGATTTATAGCACCGAATTTGCAAATTTTGTGAGTGTAGCGGGTGGTGTGCTAATATTTCTTTTATGCATTGATGAGCTAAAAATAATTATTTCTTATCTCGAAGAACTATATGAATTGACTAATCTTAGTTTTGATTTTTTTGGGGTTGTTCTAAAAATAATTGGAATTGGATATATTACTGAATTTACAGCGGATATAGCGGAGGATTTTGGAAATAAAAATATCTCTTCAAAAGTTTTACTTGGAGGAAAACTAATAATATGTGGAATGGCTATTCCTATTATAAAAAATTTACTCACGGTTTTACTTTCGCTCTTATCATAATTCTTGCATTCTTTTTATTTTTTAATTTTGGCAGCAAGGATATTGCATATGCAGAAACAACTTCAGCATCAACTGAAGAAGATAAAGTTTATAAAGAACTTGAAGATAATACAAATGGTATCTTAAATGGTATTGATTCCTCTGAACTTGATGAGTATATTGAAAATGAGTTTAATTTAGATTTTTTTGATGGATTATCATTTAAAGAAATTGTGTTATCAGTTTTATCAGGAAACTACTTTAGTGAATATGATTCACTTGTTTCTGGAATAGTGGGACTATTTAAAGAAAATTTTTTAAACTTGTTATCATTTTTTCTATCGTTGTTTGTTTTAGTCTTGCTTTTTGAGATATTTAATAATTTTTGCACAGATAAATATGGAGAGCTTAAGGGAGTTATAAAGATTGTATTTTCACTTGTTATAACTCTTATGATAGTTTTTGCATTAAAAAATATTGCAAGCATGATAACTGAAACGATAGGCAAAATATTTAATTTTACAAAAATACTTTTTCCAATACTTCTTAGCTTGATTCTGCTTTCAGGTGCAGGAGGAACTTATTCTGTTTATAGCTCGCTCTCTGTTTTTTTGCTTAATACTGGTTCTTATTTATTTATGTATATTCTGATGCCGCTATCAGTTTCAATAATGTTATTATCGCTCACAGGTTGTGTTTTTAAAAATAAAAGATTCTCTAGAGTCAATGATATTTTAAAATCAGTTTTTAAATATATCATTATTGCCTTTCTTGGAGTGTTTGGATTTTTTGCAAGTATCAACGCTGTGTCTTCAGGAACAAAAGATGGTGTAACATATAAGCTTACAAGATTTGCAATTAAGTCCTACATACCAGTGCTTGGTGGTTATCTTTCTGACGGATTTGATTTTGTGCATACATGTTCAGTGCTTGTAAAAAATTCGTTTGGGATTTGTGGAATTTTAGTGTTACTTTTCATGGTTATAAAACCTATATTATTATATTTAGTTTATATGTTTATGTTTAAAATTTTATCAGTAATTGTTCTCTTTACTGGAAGTGAACATTATTCAGATGTTTTTAATAATGTAGCAAAAAGTATATCTTATTTCATAACTATTTTAGTCGGAATATTTATGTGTTTGTTTGTGTTTATATATCTTTTAATTATGTCAGTTTCGGTGGTCTAATGATTTATAAATTAATTTCAGGTTTTGTGATTTTAAATATTGTCTATGAAATTTTGCAAGTTATTTTTCCATCAAATAAATTAAATAACTTTGTAAAATCAATGGTGCTTATTATTTTTCTTTATGGCTTAGTTGAGTTAATAATCTAGTAAAAAACGCAAAAACATAATATTTTATTTAAAAAATATATAAAATGTG
>CATLBG010000130.1 GCA_949878595.1 uncultured Clostridia bacterium | reverse complement strand
TTAAATATTTCAGAAACCAAATGGTACATTTCCCATTGGAGGAACTACTCCCTGAAATCCAGGTGTCTGTGGTCCAAAGTTAGGCATAGACTGAGTCAATCCTTCTGTTCCAACATTTCCCTGGTATTGTCCCTGCATCATTGGTTGCTGCGGAAACTGTGGATACATAACTGGTTGCTGATACATTGGCTGTCCCTGAACATATTCATTTATCATTACATTTTCAGCTGATGTAGAATATGTTGGTATATTGATGTGACGCTTTACACAATTGTTGACTACATGTGGGTGACTTAAAATAGCCTACATATCTCATTTGTCAGGTATTTTTTAAAAATCACATCGATTTCAACATTTTTGCGTATAGATTGGCTATGTTCACATTAGAAATTGAGAATTCAAATTGATTTTTAAATACAAAGAAGCAATAGGCTTTACTTTTTATTTCCCTAATAATCGAAATTATTAAGGTTATTTTGTTTTGTGGTTTTCATTTTCCTGATATTGTTTTTATAGTCCAGTGCCCAGTTTTATCTGAACCATTGCGCTCTATTATTCCTTTTTCTTTTAATGATTTGATGGCACGCTCAATAGTTCTAGTAGTGACTTGGCATTGATTTGCAATATTAGCTGCAGTGCTTGTATTATTTTTTTGAATTTCTGCAAGAACTTCTTGTTCTTTTTTTGTCAATTTTACACCGACATTTACACCGACATTTACACCGACATTTACATTGTTCAACTTGGCTTCATAATCAATGTGGAGATATCTGTTTTTTAATTCATAATTTCTATTTAATATTAAATTTTCAAAGAATAAAATTAAATATTTGTTTGTTGAGTGAATACTTTTGGAAAAATCATTGTAATTTGCACGAACTAACGCATTTCTAAAATACCATGAATAATTGGCAAAGGCTTCATTGCCAACTTTAAAGCCTAATGTATTTAAATATTTGATGATGAAAATAGCTGTAGTCCTTGTATTCCCTTCTCCAAAAGGGTGAATTTGCCAGATATTAGATGTGAATTCTACAATATGTTCAATAGTTTTATTCAATGATAAATCTTGATAAGAAAAAGCTTTTTCTGTTTTAAAATCGTAGTCTAATGTTTCATTAATGTTATTATATGAAGAATATATGACTGTTTCTCCGTTTAATACCCATTCTTTTTTTGTTATATTATAATTTCTAATTTTACCAGCATGGGGTAATATCCCTTCAAATAGTCTTCTATGAATAGAGATTAATTCTGTTGGTGAAAACTGAAATGCTTTTTCACCTAAAATCTTTGCGATACGAGCAGAAACTTTGTCTGCCTCTTCTGTATCATTTTCTTCTGTCTTACGATCAGTACGTGTTTCATAATAGGAATTGATTCTAGTTTGAACAGAATCAATATCAATTTTTCCTTCAATATGGTCTTTAGCAGTTTGAAGTAAATATTCAGATGTAGAAAGATGATCAACATCTTGTAAGCCTATGGCTGTTTTCCAAATCAAGCTTCTCTCTTTTTGTTTTGGTTCTCCTTGAATAATATATTCTGTTAGTTCCTTTTCAAAAATTTTATCCATCTGAAATCACTTCCTATCTATACTATTATTATACCATTTTTAAAGCAAATTTGGAATAGAAACTACTTGTTATATGAAAGTCCTTAATTTGCTATTTTAACAAATCTTCAATAGAACAATCTAATGCTTTTGCAAGCATTAAAAGAGTATCTCCTTGTGCCTTAGATAATTCATTTTGACCTTGTTCATAAGATCTTATGGAACGAACATTCACACCACTTAATAAAGCAAGTTCTTCTTGAGTAAGCTTTCTTTTTTGACGAAGTGTTTTAAGAATTGAAACTGAAGGAAAGCATGCTTCTATTTTTTCTATCGTCTTCATTTCATTTGCTTCATGGTATGGATAATATAAAGCAAGCAGATTGCTGAAGGGCATTACAGAAATTATTTCTTTAAAATGTAGATTAATTATTATAAATTTTATTAAGTATCTAGTATACTTTATTTCTATAGTTTTGTTCAATAATCAATTATTATATTTCTTTTAATTTAAAACTTAATATTGTTTTTAAGTCAGCCATATTA
>CATLBG010000129.1 GCA_949878595.1 uncultured Clostridia bacterium | reverse complement strand
TGTCTCGGCTGTTCAATGTTACTTCCTCCGTTTACAAATTAGAAATTATTTCTGCACGTCTCCCCCCCCGAATCCAAGTTTTGGGGTTCACATAATTTTGAGATTTTTCGTTGTGGTTTTGATTTAATAAAATAATTAGTTGGATTATTATTAAATTAATACTTCTTTTCTTTTATCTAATTTTTTAAGAAATAAAATTTAATCTTTTGAATTATGTTACTATTAAAAACTAGGCAATCTCATTTAATTCTATTTTTTTATTCTCAATTATTTCATTTATCTCTTTTATATATTTTTTGGCTTTTTCCGTAGTATCTATTACTTCCTTAAAATCATCAAATATATCTTTTTTATAGGATTCAGAAGAATAAGGAATTAAAATTTCTTCTACTAATTTTTTTAAATTACTTTCAAAATCAACTTTTTCTTTTCCAGGCAGTGGATATTGATTACTATTATTCATTAATAAATTTAAAATATATTTTCTAAAACTATCATATTTTTGAAATAATTCTGTTGAACCATTATTATATTCTTTACTTGACTTTAAAAAGTTACATAATGCATAATTATTCCCCACTTGTAAAGAAGAATCTAACCATATCAAAAGCCTTTCTAATATTGTATAAAATCCAAAGAGAGAATCAATCGTTCTTTTATTAATATGTTCTTTAATATACTTTTTATACACAAAAACGCCCCCTATAAATACTATTATGCTCAATGCAGAACTTATAATACTCATTATATACGATGCATTTTCTATATTTAATATAATCATATTTTACACCTCTGCTTTTTTTCTTACAATCCCTATAGGTAAAAGTGGATTTCTTTCTGACCTATCAAGACAGTTCTCATAATCTATAGTGCTATATCGGCTTGTTCCTTCCCGTCTACCACCACAATAATAAACATTAACGGCATCCTTCTCATTATAGAACCATTTGAGTTTTTCTACATACAAACGTATTATTTTTAAAAGTGCAGAAGATAACTCCAATTTAATATTATCAAGTAGTGAAGTATCATTTGAAATTGAAAAATCATCAAGATTTAATGATAAAATGAACAACCGATAATCTGATAAATAGCTAATATGTGCTTCTAAAGTTCGTTCTGGATGGGGATATTCAATGTTATTAGACTCATATAAATAATGTTTTTTTCTATTTGTATTTGAATACATATTTTCCCAACACTTTAAAGGAGGTAACACATTCTCAAAAAAACTTTTTTCTTGTTGATAAAGGTAATCTAAACAAGCTTTATGCTCTTTATTTCCAGATACACTAAACACCCTATCCATAACTTTATTAATTAAAGTTAGGCATCTATACTCACCATTTATTTTTTGTAAATTTTCCTTACAAAAAAGAGGTTTGTAATCAGTAGCGTATCTAGCAGCAAAATACTCAAAATCTTTTAAATTTTCTAGGTAAAACCGCCCAGCATCAGTTATTTTTAAACTAAAATCTTCGTTCAAAAATATTTCTCCTGCTCTAGCTCGCTTCAAAATTGCTATTAATTTATCTCTATTAATATTCTCATTATTAAATCTAATTATAACTAGTTGACACCATTTATTATTTTCTTTTTTGGATTCATTTAAATTTAAAATAACATCTGCCAAGGCTTCAATATCAGTGTCCCTTATTTGGTCACCATTTGATTTTTCAAAAGCTTCTGTTAACATATCACTGAAAGATACATAACATCCATTTGGATTACTTAATATATCCTCGTTAGGGTGTTTTCTCTTCAAATAAACCAAAATACGTCTTGTATAAGGTAATCCTAATTGATTTTCACCTTCACCAATTGCCTTTATTTTTTCAAAAAAGCCATGTTTGGCAATATTTCTAAACAAACCACCTATTATCATTTGCCTTGAACCTCTGATTAAATAGGAACTATTATCAAAACTATTGTCAATCTTTTTTTGCAACCAAAGGTAATCATTAAACAATTTTTTCTCCGCTAAAGTTTCATCTAAAAAAATAATTAATCTTCTATAATTGTGGTTATACATTTCTTGTAATTTTTCATATAATCCTTTCATACAATCATCCTGAAATATATATTCTAAAGCAATCCCCACTGTATCTCTTTCTAAAAAATTATAATTCTTATTATTTTTAAGATA
>CATLBG010000128.1 GCA_949878595.1 uncultured Clostridia bacterium | reverse complement strand
CCCAGAAGAATAACTTTTATATTTTTGCAAAAATATAAAAGTTATTCTTCTGGGCAAACTCAATCAAAAGCTCTTAAACTAAATGCAAATTTTAGAAGTGATAAGAAAATTTTGAAATTTGTAGACAGAGTTTTTTCTGGTGTTATGACTGAGAAATTTGGTGAATTAGATTATGCAAAAGAATCTAAATTTATTGCAGGTGAAGAAAATCCTGATGAGCCAAATAGCACTAATATTTGTTTTATTGATACGCAAAAAGATAAGAATCAAGATGTTTATAGAAATGAAATCTATTCAGTAAAAAATCATGAACAGATAGAAGACACTGAATCAAGGAGTATTGTTTGTGAAGCAAAATATGTTGCAAGCAAAATTGCTCAAATTATGGAAAGTGAAAAAGAAACTAGCTTTTCAGATTTTGCTGTTTTGGTTTTTGCAAGAAATTCAAAGTCGGCAAAATTTATTCAAGAATTAAATGCCCTTGGTATACCAGTTTCAGCTGATGATAAATATGATATGATGTCTAGATCTTATGTTCAAGAAATATTAAATTTTGCAAAGCTTACTGTGGTTTATGATGATGATTTTTTATTGTTTAAAGTGCTTAAAAGCAAGCTATTTAATTTTTCAGATAATGAGCTTGCTGAAATTAGACTTATAAATAAGCGTATAAAATTTTCAGATGTCCTTCTGGAATATAAAAATATTAAAAATGTTAATTTAATCTCAAAAATTGATAATTTTTACAATTTATTGAAAAAATATAAAGAACTTGCTGGCACACTTGAGATTGGAGAATTTCTTAAAATCATATATGATGACTTTAAACTTTTTGAGCTTAATCTTCTTGATTGTGAAGGCGAAAAAATTAATGATGAAATTGATAAGTTTATTTCTAAGCTTCCATCAAAGGGTGTGTTTGAATTTTTTATTGAAATGGGAGATTTTTCACTGATTCATGAGAATGAATGCGGTGGAAATGCAGTGAGCCTTATGACTGTGCATAAGTCTAAGGGTATTGAATTTAAATATGTATTTTTGATTAATACTGCAGGAAGAATTAACTATGACTCAGCCAATGGAAAGATTTTATTTAATAAAAATTTTGGTGTTGGACTTGATCATTTTGATGCAGAAAAAAGGATAGAAAAATCAACCATTCCAATCTCTTGGATTAGAATGATTGAAAAACGAAAAATTGCTGAAGAGCAGCAGAGAGTGTTATATGTTGCACTAACTAGAGCCAAGAAAAAATTATTTGTTTTGTGTTCAAAAAATTCTGATGCAATTTCTCAAAATTTTCCTGAAAGACCAACAACATATTTAGATTGGTTTGAACCAATTATTTTTAGTGAACTTGCAGGTAAACATGATGATATTATCAATTTTGAGAGTTTTAAACTTTCAGACTTTGATGAATCTAGAGAAACAAAATTAAAACAGTTAATTTTAAACCCTTTCAGTGAAAAAGATGAAATGTACGTATTTAAATATTCTTATGAAAATTTGATTGAAGTTCCATTAAAAACATCTGTTTCAAAAATTCTTAGAATTTCAAAAGAAGAGTCAGAAGATCTTGATGATGAGTATGAAAGTCAGCAGGATAGACTTGGTGAAGAATATGCTATTAGCTCAGCAAATAGAGGAACCGCTTATCATAAAGTTTTTGAGAAAATCAATTTTTATAGCAATATAAGTTTTGATAAACAGGTTGAAGATATAATCCAAAAGTTAAACGAAGAGCAGAAAAATTTGGTAAGCAAAGAAAGAATTTTAAGAATTTTGAAACTTCCATTTTTTGAAAACATTTCTGAGTCTGATAAAATTTTTAAGGAAAGAGAATTTTTTGCAAAAGTTTCATCATCACTTCTTGGCGAAAACTATGTTGGTGGAGAAATGATTCTTCAAGGTGTGGTTGACCTTATCTGTGTAAAGAATGATGAGATTATTATTTTAGACTATAAAACAGGCCATAGGTCATCAGAAAAAATGAATAGTTATGCATTTCAGCTTGGTGTTTATGCTGATGCAATTTCTCGTGCGTTTGGCAAAAGAGTTACAAAAAAACTAATATGCTTTATTGACGAACAAATATTAGTTGAAATTTAAAAATAAGCTTTTTTTGTTAGGAAAAAAAAGAGTGTTGT
>CATLBG010000127.1 GCA_949878595.1 uncultured Clostridia bacterium | reverse complement strand
TATAAAAAAAATCAAACCTAGAGTTGCTCCAAAAACACTTGCGTTAAAAGATAAGACAAGCCAAAAAACGGTTTCTATATCTGAAAACTCTATAATAGAGGCAAATAATAAAAAAGTTGTTAAAAAAATTGTTTTTAAAGAAATGTCAATTGAGAAACAAAAAAGTTTAATTAATAAGGTTAAAAGAGAATTTGAGCTTAAGCGTTTAAGTTTGATGCTTGAAGAAAGAAGAAAATATAATCCTAATTATTCTTTAGAAGATTTAAGAAATGAACACATTCCTCAAAAATATATTGATAAAGTAAAGGTTGAACGAGCAAAATGTGCAGATGAAGCATATGCAGAAATATTAAAAAATAAAGCAGAGCAAAACACAACTGCAGAACACTCAGTTAAAGAGAATCAAGTTAATGTTAGTGAAGAATCTAATAGCTTGGTTTTAAATAAAACAAAATCAAAATCTAAAATTACTGCAAATAAAAAGAAAACTAAAAAGCAGGCAATAACTAAAAATTCTAAAATAACAACAAGTAAAATTAAATCAGAATTTGGTGCTGAGTTAAATAGCAATACTTTTAGTGATGAAAGTGATAATTCGATTTTGAATATTTCAAATGAAAATTCATATTTGTCAGAAGCATCTAATTTTTGTGTAAGTGCAGATGTTGAGAGAATAATTAATATTGCAAGAATTGGTGCACTTTTTGATTGTGTAAAATTTTAATAAAAACTCCAGCAATTGGAGTTTTTTTGATAAAATTAATTTACGAGTGGAGAAAATATGAATAAGATAAACATTATGAAAAAGTCTGATGATGAACTTACTAAGTTTTTAGTTGATGATACTGAAAATTATAATAAGCTCAGTAGTTCAATTAGTGGAAGAACATTAGAACTTGATGAAGCTGTTCAGGCAGATAAAAAAGAAATAGCTTTTCTTGAAAATGAATTAGATAGTGCAAGAGTTATGCTAGATAAAGAGCTATCTGAAATTGAAAATATGAAGATAGAAGGTTCACCTTTTGCAAAGCTGGGGCTTGCTTCTAAAAAGAAAAAGCTAGTTCAAGAAGCAGAAAAGAGATTTGAAGATAGGCAGCTGGTTTTGCAAAATAGAATAAAAAATGCAAAAAAAGTTTATGAACAAGATAGAATGCGTTTGCAGGAACTCATAAATAAAATTGAGAGCCAAGGAATTTCTTGGTATGAGCTTAAAAGAATTTTATCTGAAAAGATTGCTCAAGGATTTTTTGTTCATGAACAACTTGTTCAGAAAAAAAAGAAAGATGATATGCTCATCATCTCTAAAAATAAAAAAGATACAAGATTAAAGGCTGAAATTAAAGACGGAGATGGTGGCAGATCTTTTAAAGAAAAAAATGTTGTTGGGAAGTATGACTTTTATAAAATAAAAGGTTTAACTCTTACAGAAAAACGTGAATACGAAGAAATTTTTGGTCACTTTGTTTATGATGATAAAATGTGTGAAAATCCTGAATTTGCTAGAAGAATAAGACTTGCTTTGGCAGAGGCTCGAAACAGCAAATATAAAAATTTAGTATTATACACAAGTGATAAGGCTCTTTATAATGATGTTTTTCTATACTTTATAAAAGAGGGTGGAAAACAATTTAAACAAGATTTTGATAGAATCTTTAATACAAGAGCCGCGTCTGCTCAAAAGCGGGAATTTTTCATTGAAAAAGCGTATTCAATGTTAAATGACAGTGGATATTCTTCTGAATTTATAAAATCACATACTGGCGTTTATGCAAGAGAACTTGAAATGTTAATGTCTTCACCATCAGAAATGAGATTTGTTTTAAATCAGTTGCAAAATAAAGATTTAAATACTGAAATGGGAAAACTTGCTTTTGAAAATGAAGTAAAGCGAGAAATTGAAAGAAGAATTGATGTTAAGCATAAATTAAATGGACTTGATTGCATTGGCAGTTCTCCATCATCATCAAAGGGATTTGAAAGAAGAATGTAATTTTTTAAATTTATTTTAAAAGGAACACCAGTTTTGCTGGTGTTTTTCTATTGTTGTTTAATCGAAAACGCAGAACAGCTCTAAGAATAAAGAGAAAAAGTTATAGCAAAAGCATAAAAAACATGCAAAAACGCAGAAAAACTAATAAAAGTTAGTCAAACCACTTGAAATTTATCGG
>CATLBG010000126.1 GCA_949878595.1 uncultured Clostridia bacterium | reverse complement strand
AATTCATTTTCATTAATTTTATTAAAATTTTGCAGTTTTTACTTTAATTCTAAATCTTCTGCAAAGTAAACAACATAAGTTTTTTCTTCAGCGTCTTTATTCCATTTTACAGTGATTGTTACAGTTTTATTTTTACTAGCTTCTAGAATTATGAATGTGTAGTCTGACCCATTTAAATGCTCAGCATCATAAGATCTTATTCCGTTAACTGAAATTTGCAAGTTGTCTTTGTCAACTTCAGTATCAACTGCAGTGAGTTTAATTGCCACAACATGAGTAATATCTTCATCAATCTTAAATTCTTTTTTAACAGCTGCATCATCTAATTTTTCTACACTACCATAAATGGTATAAGTCTGCTTGTCATCACTTTTTATTTTTACACCAGTATTTGCAAAAGTATATGAATCATGAATTCTATCACCTGCACCCATAAGCTCTATTGCCTCACAACACTTTCCTGAACCACAAGCCACAAACATTACTGAAACTAAACAAAGCATAACTAAACTTAAAAATTTTTTCATTTTATGCCTCCTGATTCTAGTGTGTGCATGCCTCATGCTTTTATGTAAAGCAAAATAAAAAACCTGCACTCTTTTTTTTGCAGGTTTTATATTCTTTTACTTATTTTGATAATTCAGATTTTTCATCTTGTGAAATAAGTGCCATGGTGTCTGTTAATGTAACTTTGTATCCAAGAGAATTATCTACTGGAGTTATTACTGTTGAAATTTTTCCATCTTTTGATTGTTGATTAATTAAATTCAATCCCTCAATAACTATTGCTGAAATTTTATCTTCAGTTAACTTTTCTGAAATTGTTTTTGTTCCATTAACACCTAGTGCCATAGATTTTGCTTTTGAAGATTCACTATTTGTGCTTGATTTTTCTTCATTTTTTATTTTTTCAAATGGAGTCATATCAACACCCATAAGTTCTACACCAATTTTGCCAAGCAATCTTAAAAGTTTACTCTCTCCAATTTCATGGATACTGGCCTGCATAGAAGCGTCAAAAAGTTCAACAATCTTGTCATGTGCCATGCTAGATAGTTCTGAATCTGCTATTTCATATGCAGCATTTAATAAATGTGTTTTTATATTTTTTGCATCTTCTAATGAGTATTTATTAAATTTAACTGCTAAGCTGCTAAGTGACTTATCTGGAACAACAACTATTCCCTTATCCGACATTTCTGGAAGCACTAAATATAGACCATCATTAACAGGATTTTTCATAAAATCAATTATTCCCTTACCAGGTCTTAATCTCTTTTTTGTGAATGCCCCACCACTAATAATTCTTTTTAATGTTTTACTATAAAATTCAATACCAACAGCATCATCTATATCATATTGGTTATCAGTCCAACCTTCGTTATAATCATCAAAAAGATAACCAGGTCTGTTATTTGTTGTTAAAACTAAATTTCCAAGTGAACCTTTATATATTTTATAAATTTCTCTTTTATAATTTTCTTTAATTATTTTTGCTATTTCATTATAGGCTTCAAAATATTGTTTTAGTTCTTTTAATGTGAAAACTTCAGTTTGACCTTTGCTTTCATATTCACCATTTTCATTTTTTTCAAAAACTGGAAGAAATACACCTCCGTCTCTTTTAACAAATTTTTTAGCCTTGCTTCTAATTTTATTCATAACCTCTCCCCTTATATTTAATCAGTTTTAATCTTTTTTATCTACAAATTCTTCTTCAAATGCTTTGATACATTCATCTATTGTTTCTATAGCCTCTGTTCTGCCACTTATATTTTCGATTCTCACTGGTTTATTTTCAAGTTGCTTATAAACCGTTAAAAAGTGAATTAGTTCATCAAAAATATGTTTTGGCAGTTCTGAAATATCTGTATAGTTATTATTTTGTGGATCACCAAATGGAATTGCAATAATTTTTTGATCTAACTCATTTCCATCAATCATCTTTATTACACCAATTGGATAGCATCTCACCAAACTCATCTTTTCAATTGGTTGGCTACACATAACAAAAACATCTAGTGGGTCATGGTCTTGACTGAGCGTTCTTGGAATAAAGCCATAGTTCATTGGATAATAAGTTGCAGTAAACAAAACTCTATCTAAAATAATTAGTGAAGTTTCTTTGTCTAACTCATATTTATTCTTTCCACCCTGTTCTATCTCTATGAAACAC
>CATLBG010000125.1 GCA_949878595.1 uncultured Clostridia bacterium | reverse complement strand
TATTTCCAATATAGCATATGGTGCCAATAAAGATTATGAAAATGAAAAAGATTATGAAAATAAAGTAGTAACAGTTGCTGGTTGGGTAAAAAGTGCAAGAGGCGGAAAGTCTTTTGGTTTTATAGACCTGAATGATGGTTCATGCTTTAAAGGTGTTCAAGTTGTTTTTGATGCAGAAAAAATTTCAAATTTTGATGAAGTATCAAAACTTAACACTGGTTCAAGCATTGTTGCCACAGGCACTTTGGTTCTTACTCCAGAGGCAAGACAGCCATTCGAAATTCAAGCGAGCAATGTTGAAGTTTTGTGTGCAACTGACAGTGAGTATCCTCTTCAAAAAAAGAAGATGACTCTTGAGTTTTTGCGTGAGCAAGCATACCTTAGACCAAGAACAAACACTTATTCAGCTGTGTTTAGAATTAGAAGTGAATGTTCATATGCAATTCACAAATTTATGCACGATGAGGGTTTCACATATGTTCACACTCCAATACTCACAAAGTCAGATTGTGAGGGTGGAAGCGAACTATTTAGAGTTTCAACTCAAAATATTTATGAGCCAAATAGTTCACTTAATCCAGAAGATGAGCTTTTTGGGGGCAAGGTTTATTTGACCCCAACAGGTCAGTTAGAGGGTGAGGCAATGGCACTCGCACTTGGCAAGATCTACACATTTGGGCCAACTTTTAGGGCAGAAAATTCAAACACCACAAGACATGCAAATGAGTTTTGGATGATGGAGCCAGAAATTTCTTTCTGTGACCTAAATGGTCTTATGGATTTTGAAGAGAAGATGATTAAGAGCGTAATTTCTCATATTTTAAAAGCGTGTGAAAATGAGCTAGAGTTTTGCAATAGAAATATAGATAATGGTTTACTTGAAAGACTCAACTTAATTGCAAGTTCAGAGTTTGGCAGAATAAGCTACACAGACGCAATTGAAATTTTAAAGAAGAATAATGACAAGTTTGAATATAAAGTTGAGTGGGGCAGTGACATTCAAACAGAGCATGAAAGATATTTAAGTGAAACTGTGTTTGGCAAACCTGTGTTTGTAACAAACTATCCAAAAGAAATTAAAGCTTTCTATATGAAACAAGATGAGGGTGGAAAAACCGTTTCTGCTGTTGACCTTCTTGTTCCTGGAATTGGAGAACTCACTGGCGGCAGCCAAAGAGAAACAGACTATAATAAATTGCTCAGCAGAATCAATGAGCTTGGGTTAAAAGAAAAAGATTATTGGTGGTATTTAAACCTCAGAAAGTATGGCAGTGTAGAGCATTCAGGCTTTGGCATTGGTTTTGAAAGACTTGTTATGTATGTGACTGGCATGAGCAATATCAGAGACGTTGAACTATTTCCACGCACCCCAAATAATTGTGAATACTAAAAACAGCCATTTGGCTGTTTTTATTATTAAATATAAAAATAATACAGTTTTTGGAAGTTTTTTAATAAATTTTTATCATTCTTTTAGAACTGTAATGAAAGAGTATAAGATAGGCTATGTTGACGGAGACGCTTTCAAAAGCAGTCTCAGCGTAACTGTTGGTGGAGAGGAAGTAACACTAGACAGCACCTATCACTATGGAGCGAAAATAGTAGTGAGAGCCACAGAAAATGTTGGAAGAAGCATACAACATATCATAGTAAATCAGTTGTAGGAATAGCAAGTGGAACTTCTTCAACAGGAGTATTTTATAATTCAGGTATAACTTCAGTTACAATAAGTGAATGAGTAAAGAGTATAGGAGATAATGCTTTTGGTCGTTGCAGCAGTTTGACTTCAATCATAATCTCAGAGAGATTGACAAGTATAGGAAGTAATGCCTTTTCTAGTTGCACAAATTTAACCTCAATAATATTTTAAAACACAAGTGGCTGGAGAACAAGTGCAGGAACAACAAACTTTGATGTTACAGACCCAGTTAAAAACGCATCTTACTTTAAATCAATGTTTATATTTTATAATTGGATAAGAACAGAAGAATAAATTTTAATCAAAACAAAAATCTAACCAAATTTTAGGTTAGATTTTTTATATTGTAATTTTAAGTGGCTCACAAAGTGTCTGTCGTTGCAGAATCCAATCCGCTTAAAAACAAAATATTTCAAAAGGACAATATTTTTATCGATGACCGCAAAATTTTCATGTTAAAAACAAACACAATTTTGTGTTAAACTTTTTAAATATTAGACATTATGGATAGATTTTTATATAATAACAT
>CATLBG010000124.1 GCA_949878595.1 uncultured Clostridia bacterium | reverse complement strand
CTAATTCCAATATTCTTTTTCATTTGCTTACTAGCAAATAATAAAAAAACTACAAATAACATTCATACAACGAGCAACGTTAATATCTAGTTCTTCATTATCTTTATTGTAATTATTAAACATTTGTCTTTCTTGTATTTTTTGTTTCGCAACCAAAGGCATAGTATATTCTTGCAATTTAAGATTATTATTTAAAAGTTCCTTAGAAGCAAATGGACACAAACCATCTTCTTCTAAATAATCTAAAAGAGCATTTAAACAAACAATACGTCTTCTAGAATTTTCTATTTCTTCTTCAAAAGAAATAATAAAATCTTCCGTTTTTAAAATCTCATTCCTTACGTCTTCTATATGTATATATCTTTTCATATCACTTTCCGTCCTTTAACTTTTTCTTTTTAAATTTTGATTTTAATTTATCAAATCTAGCACTAAACCAAGCCTTAACTTTCTCTTTAAATAATTGTCGCTTTTCCTTACGTAACTCACGTTTAACTTGTCGTTTTTGACGCCTAGCGTCTTTCCTTAATTGTCGTTGATATTTTCTATCTTCTTTATCAACCTTTTTAAAAGTTTTCTTCATATTTTTAAATATGTATTTGTTAATCTTATTATTAAACTTATCAGGCACATAATCAGCAGTATCTAGCGTATGTGCAAAAGTTTGATAATATCTATCTAACATTTCGTCCATTAAATCATTTTTATTATAATTTATCATACTGCACTTTTTCCTTTTTTACTTTGATAATAATTATCAGGCAATTCGTCGTCATTTTCCTTTAAATACTTTATATAACCATCTAATGTTTCTTCCGTAATTTCTGCTTGCTTATAGTCAATATCTTCGTTCAAATGTCCTGCATAGAATTTTGGTTTACAACTTTGGCTGTTGTAACACTCAAAAACATTATAATCTGCCGTTACTTCTTCTTCCGTATAACATTCTTTATCTTTTTTTCCACTTGCCATATACCTATCAAAAAGACTACTATTTTCAATACGCCTTATTTTCCAAGTCATACCTTTAATTCGTCCATTTTTGTCATAGTGTATAGTCAATTTTACAATTTCAATAAATTGTGCTAACTCCCTAATATTAACGTCAATCAACATAGGTCTTTGAGTGTCCAACCAAATATCTAAATTATTGTGTCCGTGCTGTTCATACCATCTTGACTGCCATTCAGGGAAGTGCATTGACATACGGCTATTTAAATATTTTTGTGCTTCCGTTATAAATATCGCCTCATAAGGCAAATTAAAATGAGTTTTAACAAATGGGTTATCAAAGCCTAACCTATAAGGGTTTATTCTACGACTAAATCTAGGACTATACCTAAACTTTTTACCTATAATATCGTAATTAGAACTAACACAATGAATAGGTATAGTCTTAATGTTTTTAAAGCCGTTTACTTGTTTTTGCATTAACTCATTTTGCATTGAACGATTGCGAACACGATTATACATAATTCCATTTGCATTATGTGTTAAAAACACAGTTTTTCCAGTTCTTGGGGGAGCAAAAACTATAAAAATCAATTACTCAACCCCCACAAATAAATCTGCATATTCAGACCAATATTCAGCAGTTTTATATTCTTCAACCAAATCAGCATTTACATAAATTGCTGAAAGATTATAACAACCCTTAAACAAATTCCTACTGCCAACTTTTAATTCGTTACCAAGTAATGTAACACTTGTTAAACCATAACAATCTTCAAATAGACCATATTCAATTTCATTTACACCACTAGGAATTGTTATTTTTCTTAAATTAACACAATTTACAAAAGTTTGAGTATCAATTTGAACTACCGAATTAGGCAAAATTATTTCAATAAGCCCATAAGAACTTTCAAAACCCTGATAAATATTTGTTATACCATTTTGAACCACAAGAACACCCTTTATTTTTTTAAAAGGAGCAGAACAAATTATATATAAATCACCATTAAGGTTTTCGCCAACTTCAATAAAATTATTATCAATTAACTCATTCCAAGACATTATTAAAATTCCGTCAACGTCATATAAACCTGCTGATAAACTAAAAAAATCAACTTCTTCAAATGTTTCTTTATCGTTTATAATAATATCTGAATTATCATTTTTTATTTCTTCTATTTGTGAAGTTTGTGAATTATTTGGCTTTTGGAATATAATATTACCTAAAAAGTAGCCACCAACCATTGCACCAATTAAAACTACAAATACCACAAAAATTA
>CATLBG010000123.1 GCA_949878595.1 uncultured Clostridia bacterium | reverse complement strand
CTACGGGAGCCGAATTAATTGAACTACCAGATGATAACTATAATAAACATTGTTAAAAAAATATTTGCCTAAGACAGCAAGTGAATTTTACACCATATTATATGAATATAATTTTATATATATGCTAAAATTCTTAATATCTTGCCGAGGAACAGTTAAGTGAATAAGATAGTTATCCTTATGTTCCTTTTTCAGCATAAGGTTTTTTTAATACTTCACACTAAATAGGAGGAAATAATGTCAGCAAATTTTGAAAACAAGAAACTTGTTGTTAGTGAAATTGAAGAACTTGCAAAAAATGCTAAATCTATTGTTCTTGTTGACTATCGCGGTTTAACCGTTGCACAAGTTACAGAACTTAGAAACAACGCAAGAAATGCTGGTGGCATTTACAAGGTTTACAAAAACAGACTTATGAAGCTTGCTTTTGAAAAACTTGGTATACAATTCCCAGCTTCTGATTTTGAAGGCACTACAGCAGTTTTATTTCACAACACAGACGAAGTTGCCCCTGCTAAAGTTGCACTTGATGGTTCAAAAAAATATGGCGTAATTAAGCTTAAATCTGGTTATGTTGCTGGAAAGTATTATAACACAGAGGAAATTACAGCTCTTGCAAATATTCCATCAAGAGAAGTACTTCTTGGACAACTTGTTGGCTTGCTTACAAGCCCAATGCGTTCACTTGCCGTTGGTCTTAGTGAAGTTGCAAAAACAAAAGCGTAAACTTACGCAAAATTAATTTTTAAGGAGAAAATATTATGTTAGATATTCAAAAATTTATTAGTGATATTGAAAGCTTAACAGTTGCAGAACTTAACGAACTTGTTAAAGCTATTGAAGAAAAATTTGGAGTTTCAGCAGCAGCTATGGCAGTTGCAGCACCTGCAGCAGGCGGCGCAGCAGCAGCTGAAGAAAAAACAGAATTCACAGTTATGCTTAAAGATTTTGGTGCAAACAAAATTGCCGTTATTAAAGCTGTTCGTGAAATCACAGGACTTGGTCTTGCTGAATCAAAAACAATGGTAGAATCAGCTCCAGTAGCTGTTAAAGAAAACATTGCTAAAGAAGCAGCAGACGAAATGGTAGCTAAGCTTAAAGAAGCTGGTGCTACAGTAGAAGTTAAATAATTTTAGCAGATTAAATAAGTGTGAAGTTGGTGGGCATTTTGCCCACCTTTTTTTGAGGTTAAAAATTCAGCACATTAGTTCAAAAACTAAAAATTTCTAGATACGCATTTACGCTTAGTAAATCTGGCTTGAAAATTTTTTGTCTATTTCTACTGCACTAAATCTTTAACATTAAATTTATCTTTAAATTGTCATGTTGAGATTGTTGAAACATCTCAATATTAAAAATTTATATTTTACTTCTTGCAAAATTTTTAGGAAGTGCTATAATTATTTTGTTATGAAAAACTTAAAAAAATGTTGGTGTGGCAGTGGAAAAGATTATGATTGTTGTCACAAAGCTTTAGATGAAAAACTAGAAGAATTCAAAAAACAGGGTCATATTGTTCCACCTCACAAACTTATTAAAAATGAAAAGCAGATTGAAGGCATAAGAGAAGCGGGTAGAATAAATTCATTAGTGCTTGATGCAGTTGAAAAAAACATACACGCAGGTATGAGCACTGAAGAAATAGACAAAATTGTTTATAATGAAACCATTAAGCTTGGCGGCAAACCTGCTTGTTTGGGATATGAGGGTTTTCCAAAATCTGTTTGCACATCTGTTAACAATGTTGTTTGCCATGGCATTCCAAGCAAAAAAGTAATCTTAAGAGAAGGAGATATAGTTAATGTTGACTGCACTACTGACGTCGGCGGTTATTTTGGCGATGCTTCTCGCATGTTTATCATAGGAAAAACTGATGAGGGTTCTGAAAAACTTGTTAGAGTTACAAAAGAATGTTTAGATTTGGCGGTGAGCAAACTTGCTCCTTACTCTCATGTTGGTGATATTGGCTATTATGTTTCAAAACATGCAAGAGAAAATGGCTATTCTGTTGTAAAAGAACTTGGTGGGCACGGTGTGGGTCTTGAAATGCATGAAGACCCATTTGTCAGTCACATTGGTAAGTTAGGCAAAGGTATGATTCTTGCCCCAGGAATGGTTTTCACAATTGAGCCAATGATTAATGAGGGCAAGGCAGGAGTGTTTGTTGATAGCAGCGATGGTTGGACAATTTACACAGAAGATGACTCCTATTCTGCTCAGTGGGAATATACATTACTCATGACTGAAAATGGCG
>CATLBG010000122.1 GCA_949878595.1 uncultured Clostridia bacterium | reverse complement strand
CTTCTGTGTAGATTATATCTAAATTGCCATTGCACTCTGCAATCTCATATTCATAATAGATGGAGCCATTTTCTTCTACTCTATATTGATAATCTAAAATGTCTATGGTTTCTCCATTTCCCACTTTAACCTTAAACTCTGTTATTTCATTGCCTAGTTTTGCTGTAGCTCTGAGTTTGATTGTGCTTCCATAGTGATAGGTGCTATCTAGGGTTACTGGTTCCCCTCCTATTGAAACAGATATGCTATCTGTGTTGTTTGAATTGGTGAATCCTATTCTATATTCTTTTTCTACTGCTTTAAATGTTGGATATATATTTAGGTCTTCTGTTATATTATTTAGGCTAACTGGATTGCCTACTTCATCTACCCAGCCTGTGAAGATATATCTTGCATAACCTGTTTCTGCCTTTTCTGCATCTGCTATCATTAAATTAGATTTGTGAGCAATATCTTCTATTGTCTCCACTAGTTCTCTATTTTCATTATAAATATTTACTGTATATGTGATTGCCTCAAATCCAATATAGATTTTTGTGTCTGAGGTTATTATTTCATCTTCTCCATATTCTTGTGATAGTGCTTCATCTTTATATACGCCTGTTATTGTGTAGCCATCTATTGCCTTGAGCATGGTCTTGAGTGTGCTTACACTTGTTCCCTTATTAACTGTTATGCTATAGTCTGGAACATTTTCTATTCCACTGCTTACTATTATGTTATATTTATTAGCTTCTGGATTATTGCTTGCCCCTGCTCCATCTTTGCCAATTGTCAGTGTTAGGGCTGTTGGCACTGCTATTGCCGCTACCGCTACAACTGTTGCCACTCCCACCACTATCTTCTTGGTTTTTCCATTTCCTCTTTCTTTGTTACTCATAAAATTTTCCTCCATAAATATTTTTTTAGCATCTTTCAAAATGTTATGCATGGTGTGTTTCTTTTCGCCCAAATGTTACCCTAAGTATACACCCTCACCCCAACAATTTCAAGTGTTAAGATAAAATTAGTATAATGATTTGACAATAAAGTTACAAATTTTGTAACTTTATTTAATTTTTTAATAAAAATCAAAAAAAGAATGCAGTTAAATTGCATTCTTCATTTTTTTATTACCTTTTCTAATCTTTTTTATCATAGTTTTTCTTGTTTTATTATCTTTTCGTTTTCCGTTTTCTTCAATGACCTTAAGATATTCTTCTTCAGCTCTTTCTATTATTTCATTCCAAGTAAAATAAAGAGTCTCTTTTGCTTTTTTGCATACATTGCGATATGTGGTGTCATCTGCAAATGCACTAATAATTTTTTCTGCAAATTTATCTGCATCATTCTCACCAATATAACCATTTTCACAATCTTCAATAACAGAAGAAACAATTGTATTTTTTAAGAATATTGTTGGAGTTTCAAATACTGCTGCTTCACTTTTAACCAAGCCATCGGTATCATAAGCTGATGGAAAAACAAGCAAATCTGATGCTGCATAATAATATTTCAATCTTTCTCTATCAGATACTTCACCAACAAAACAAACTTCATTTTCAAGTCCAAGCTTTTTGGTTTGTTTTTTATACTTCTCAATTTCACAGCCACTTCCAACAAACACCATCTTAAATTTAAAGTTTTTATCTTTAAGCTTTCTGCAAACCTTCAAAATAAATTCAATATTTTTAAGTGCATATATTCTTCCAACAAATGTTATAATCTTTTCATCTAAACTGACAAAATTATTCTTAATTTTATTTAGCTTATTTTGGTCAACTCCAGCACCGTCCATGTCGCAACCATTTGGAATAATAAACACCTTTCCCTTAAAACCATAACTTCTAACAAGTTCTTTAAGTTTAGGGTTCATTGTCCAAAGCTCATTGCAATTGTTGAATGCTTTAGCGATATATCCAACAAGCATTTCTGAAAGGACTTTGCTTCCTGTGACTCTTTTAAAATCTTGATAAAACTGGCTATGACAAGTTATGATTACTGGAATATTATTTCTATTAGCATATTCTATTCCAAATCTACCTACAGTGAAAGGACTATGAACATGGACAATATCAAATTTTTCATTTTTCAAAATTTGTTTCAAATTTTTGTCCATATTTGGAAGAGAGATGTTATATTCGCCAATCCTGATTGGTGAAATTTTGCATCTGACAACTTTATAAGGAAAATTATCAATATATGTTTTGTCAGTACTTTTTGGCACAAAAACAGTGACGTCATGTTTTTTAGCTAATAAACTTGCATAGTTATTAACCACTAAAGACACGCCGTCTATTATTGGATAGTATGAATCTACAAAAAACGCTATTTTTAGTTTTTTCTCTTCCATTAAATAATTTTTCCTTGTATTCCACATTAT
>CATLBG010000121.1 GCA_949878595.1 uncultured Clostridia bacterium | reverse complement strand
CCTGTCAAAATTTATAATTTGTCTCATTTTAACCAAGTAAAAATAAAAACTTATTTATAAAAATAAGTTTTTATTTCCACAATATAAGTTTATTAAATGTGACCATGAACACGAATTCTTGTTGTATTATCAAAGCCAGGCTTGAGTGAAGGAACAAGAATTTTCGTCCCTCCAGCTATAGGCACAGTGAGCATATTATTTGCATCAATTGAATATTCGCTTGCTAAAAATTGATAATGTATTCCATTATTTTCCATATGAACTTCGGTTGCATTAAAATTATTTGGCATAGTGTCTGTAACAACAACATTAGTTGCGTCAATATTGCCTGTGTTTGTTAAAGTTATAAAATAGTCAAGTTCATCTCCACAGCAAATATTATCTCTGCTATGTGCCTTGCTAATTAAAACCTCAGCAAATTGACATCTGTTAAGCGTAAAACTTGCTGTTTTTCTTGCGTATTCACCTGAATCACTTCCACATCTGCAACCACAAGGATATGCTTCAACACAAACCTCATTTGTGATTTGTTCTGCGACTGAATCATTGTTTACAGTAACTGTATATTGTAAAAACATTTCTTCATCACGAGAAAGTTGTTCTGAGATATCAAATTCAAGTGGGCTGGTATTTGTTGGAACAACCAAATGCATTGAACCTCCAATATAAAGCCTTGCACTGCCAACAATATATGTAACATTTGAATCACTATCAATATTATCAGAAATTACAAATCTGCCTAACGTAATCAAACCTTAGTTGAACACTTTTTCTATAGAGCCTGGGATTCCAGATATAAAATAAAACTTCATTTACTAATCCTCCTCTATAACATACAATTAAAAATAAAAACTCAGTTGTTGCCAAAATTTTGGGTTCAACTGAGTCTAGAATGGTGACCCCGAACCCATCTCAACCGAAATAAATTAAAAATATTTTTACTCTGGTTGCCTTTGATAAAACTGACCTATAACTTGTTTAAGTTCTTTTTTTATCTTCTCACTAGCAAAAGATGCATCAATTGTATTGTCAGCTATTATCATTAAGTCTAAACTCTTAAGATGCGCTCTAATATCTATTTTCTCAATTATCTCACTTAATGTCTGATTATACATACCCATATCATCAGAATTTATATTAAAAATAAGGTTTTCCGGTAGTTCCAAATCGCCATATATTCCGTTTAGAACATCAGCTCGCAAATATGTATAAATCTCTGTGCCAATATCTTGTTCTCCAAGTTCATGAAATGAGCTTATGGATGGTGGAACAAATTCCAAAAATGTTTTATGCTCTTTGAGTAATTTAATAAGTTTATCGTCCGCAAGGTTAAGGTAATTTGCATGTCCAATTCTATTTGCATTAAACTTGGTTATTGCTTTTTCTAAATTATCAAGATTTCCATGCTCACTTGCATGAATTGTTATTCCAAAACCATCTTTGTTTGCCTGCTTAAAAATTGGAATCAATTCATCACTAAGACCATGCTTTGTTTCATTTCCAGCAAGCCCAACTCCTCTAATCTGATATTTATCTGCAACACTTCTATAAATTTCATATTGCCTTGCAAGTTCTGCGTAACCATCACCACGAATAAGATCCATAATAAATGAGAATTCAATTCCACTTCTCTTTAATTCGTTGTAAGCAATATCTAAAAGTTTAATTGGGTCAAGAGGTTTAAGCTCGAATAACGCAATGGCAGGTTCAACATAAATTATGTTTTGCTGTTTTAGTGATTTCACAAACCCAGCAATTAAAAAAGAGAAATCTTCATAAGTTTTAATAAGCGAATTTTTAAATTTCCAAGCAGCAGAAAATTCATCAAAAGATTTGAAACTCATTATTTTTTCAAATTCTTCAAAACTAATTTCTGGATTATATTTTTGACATAGTTTCCACAAATCTGCACGCCTAAAGCTGCCAAGCAGATGCAAGTGCAAATCAACCTTCGGAATTTGTTCAATTTCTTTTTTATCCATAGCCTTTACATTTTACCTTTAATAACAATATTATATAAAAAAATATCCTTCAAGTCAATTGCCGCAAAAATTACAAAATAAAAAACTTTACCGTGTTCGGTAAAGTCTGCTTTGGTGACCCCAAGCGGATTCGAACCGCTGACTTCACCGTGAAAGGGTGATGTCTTAACCGCTTGACGATGGGGCCATATTAAATTGTTTTGATAAGCTTTGACCTTGGTGGTGGCTTTTGCCACACACCGCTGGTCATGTTTGGTAGCGGCAATAAGATTTGAACTTATGACCTGCCGGGTATGAACCGATTGCTCTAGCCAACTGAGCTATGCCGCCATACTAAAATCTGCTTAACGCTAATACTATAATATATCTTTCATTTTTTGTCAACATAATTTTTAATTTTAC
>CATLBG010000120.1 GCA_949878595.1 uncultured Clostridia bacterium | reverse complement strand
CTCCTAACTTAATTATAACAAAATTTTTTAATATCTCAACAAAAATTCATAAAAAAATGACCAAGTTAATTGGTCACTTTTTTTTATCTTATTTATTTTCAGCTGGAATAACCGAAACTCTCTTTTTGTCTTTGCCAAATTTTTCAAATTTAACAACTCCATCAATTTTTGCATAAAGAGTATCATCATCACCAATGCCAACGTTTTCACCTGGGTGAACATTTGTTCCTCTTTGACGAACAATGATGTTTCCACCTTTAACTTTTTCGCCAGAGTATTTCTTTACACCAAGTCTTTGTGCATTTGAGTCGCGTCCGTTTTTAACTGAACCGCCACCCTTGTGGTGAGCAAATAACTGAATATTAATAAACATAGTCATGCGTTTTTAACCTCCAATTCAATATAGTCTGAAAAACTTTCATATAAATCAGAAATTCCACAAAGCATTGTGTCTAAAATTGCACAAGCCTGCAAAGTTTGAGTTTCATTAAGTTTTTCTGGTAAGGCAAAGCTTAAATAACCTGCTTCATCGTCTCTCTTCATATCTAACTCAAGGTTAGCCACTACTAAAAGACCAAGAACTGCTGTTTGCACAATGCTTGATAGCGATGCACAAACAATATCTTCGCCCTTTTCCCCATAATTGGTGTGACCATCACACTCAACTGAGAAAATTTTATTTTCTTTTTTTAGTATTGTTACTTTTGTCATTTTTCTCTCAAAATAATTTATTTTCCAATAGAAACAACTTTAAGTTTTGTGTAAGGTTGACGATGACCTTGTTTATGGCGAACATTCTTTTTAGCTTTGTATTTGTATACAACAACTTTGTCTTCTTTGCCAAATTCAAGAACTTCACAAACAGCCTTAGCATTTGAGTTAACATCTACTTTATCACCATCAGCAACAAGCAAGCATGGAAGCTCAACTTTGTCGCCAACATTTGCTTCGATTTTTTCTGCTTTAAAGTATGTGTTTGGTTCAACTTTATATTGTTTTCCACCAACTTTAACTATTGCGTACATAATTTTCCTCCTCTCTCCAGTCTCACTGCGAAGGTGCATTTAGTTTGAAACAAACTTTATGACTTAAATTTTTTCACAAAGAAAAATACCTTTTGCAAGTGGCACGTGTATAATTTAACACTTTGCTATGCACTTTGTCAAGGTATTTTATTATATTTATAATTATTTTAAAGGCTGAAAATCTTCTTTTTCTGCACCCTCTCTAAAATTTTTGCTTCATCACTCACAATTAATTTTCCCACATTCAAAAATATTTTCGTGTTGAGAACCTTTCAAATTTAATTTCCCCATTCTTCTTTTTACTAGTAGTTTCTAATAAAAATCAAAAAGCTTAACTGAATTTTCTCTTTAGCTCATTTAATCTCCATATTGGCTAAAGTATAATTCAAAAGTATGCATTTATCAATATAGAGCATATCCACTTTTTTTATAAAGTTCAACTTCTGAGAGTGAATTTATTACATCAAAATTTTCATCTATAAATAAAAAATTTACAAAGTGGTAATCATCAATAAATTTAAAAAGTGCATAAGATGGAGTTTCCTTTTTTATGTATACATTCCTTTCAAGAAGCCCCTTTGAAAGAAGTTTTAATTTTCGTTTTATAAACATTTCTCTTTTAAAAGAAGTTCCACCTGTCTCTTTAAAAAGCAGGCATGCCAGATTAACACAAACAAAACCCATTGTGAAATTATAATCAAAAAAGAATGTTATTAAGAACAATAGAAAAAATAATATTAAAAAAATAATACCAATAGTTTTTGTCTTTTTTAGAGCTTGTCTTCTCATATGTTTTTTTGTTAATATAGCAAGGATTAACCTGCCCAAATCTAGTGGATAGATTGGCAAGAAATTAAAAAAGAAAATTCCAATATTTGCATATAAAACTTCGCCCAAATAATTATAAGATTCAGGATAAAACCAAAAACATAAATAACATAAAATTATAACAGAAAGATTAAATAGTGGACCTGCTAAAACTATTTTAATTTCATCTGAAAGAGTGAAGTCGTCCAAGCCCTCAAGTGAAGCACCAAAAAAAGTAATATGAATTTTTGATGCCAAATAGCCAAGTTTTTTTGCAACTAAAAAATGACAAAGTTCATGCAAAATTATTGAAATAACAAAACAGAAATAAACAAGCAGTTCATCTATTAAAAATGCAATCACAAAAGTTAATAAAAAAGAAAAGTCTATTCTAAAAAACGCAAAAATAGACTTAAATTTCTGAAATTTATATTTAAAATTACTATATTTTAGCATATTTTATTAAATTATATGCTCTAAGCAAACAGCATATGAATTATATTTAAAAATACATAGTATTTGTTTAAAATATGATCAATCGCTTGGCCCAACATGCATTTATTGTCAAAATAACACTTTGGCTATTCCTGAAAAATATG
>CATLBG010000119.1 GCA_949878595.1 uncultured Clostridia bacterium | reverse complement strand
ATACTTTTTATTAACTTTTCTGTCTTATCTTTTAATAATTCTATATTGTATATTATTTCATGCCTCTTAAGAAAAAGATTTAATTCTTCTATCATATATTGCCCCAATTTCGTCTTCGCATATATTTTTCCAGAATCATCTCTATCAAGATGATTATCATATTCAATATTACATGGATCTACAAAACCTTTATCTCCAACGACATTAATATTGGGATCATTACTTACCCACTTGTCCGATTTATGTCCGTTGCAAAATGGACATGCATACACCAAATTATCATATACAAATTCTAATTGTGGGAATTTTTCTTTTGGTGCAAAATGCTCAACATGATAAAACCTGCTTCCACAACTTATACTATCTAAATCTCCACAATATGCACATTTATGCTTAAAATCCTCCATTAGGTATTTTTTATAAGTTCTATTTGTTGTTGCAAATTGTCCTGTCTTTGATCTCTTTGGTATTTCATTTCTCAACATATTTTACCTCTTTAGCAATTTATCTATCCTATCTATTAAATCCTTTAAATTGTTTCCAGTTAATTCTTTTTTTATTTTATCATTGAGAATAACATCTCCACATATTGATTTTTCTATAAATGAATCCAACTTCAAAATTTGATCGTCTATTTTTACATTATCTCCCTTATTTTTTAATAATAAATTAAGTTCATATTTAGCTTGTTCAATTGAAAACCGATACTTCCTTATTTGTTCTATAATCTTTGTATTTAATTCAATTCTCTCTAGTTCTTCCGCAATATATCTATCAAAATCAAAAACCAAATATGCATCAAATAATTCCTTCATAAAAAGATCCGACTCATGAGAAGTTAAAATAAACATTGGAAATCCTTCAAATCGAGCATTAATTCTTTTCACCAAATCGACCCCTGTGTATGATACTGTTTGTTGTGATGATAGCTTATAATCTATTATCAAGGCATCGCATTTTTTCTCCAATATCTTATCCAACATATTGTCTTTATTTGCATCAAGTTTAATCTCAATTGGATTTAACTTAATATCATCATATTGTGTTTTGCATATTTTTTCATCCTTAGACAATGTACCCATTCTTAGACGAGTAATTAATTGAGTTATTTTAGATACATCATCATCTATTATACCTATATTAAATTGCATTATAACTCCTTTTGGTTTAATGGGATTGATATTTCAAGACCAAATCCACTTTTATATTCAGTTATTTTATACTTTCCATTATATTCGTTTATAATGGATGAAACAATAAACATCCCCATTCCTGTACCAACTTGATTACCTTCAGCATCTACCTTACTTGAGATACCAAAAGTAAATATTTTATATGGATCTGACCAGTAAATAGGTGGTAATCCCTTGCCATTATCATTGTACGACAAAACATACATATCCCCATGTCCTGAACTATCAATTCTTGAACTTAATTCTATTATTCTTTCTCCATCTTTCTCTTCAAATGCTTCTATGGAATTAACAATAAGATTGTATACTATGCTGTCAAAATCAATTTCAAATATCTTTTTATCCGCACTTCCTTTGTATAAATTTAAATTGATCTTTACCTTTTTTCTATTGATTATAGGATCGATTATAATAGTTGATTCTTTAATTGTTTCATTTATATCTTTTAACCTTCTCTTGCGCCTATCTTTATTAATCTGAGTAGTAATAACAGTTATCCATGATTTTAAAAATTCATCATTAATTCTTAGATCTTTTAAATTCCTCTCTATTAGCTCTTTATCATTCTCATCTATTGCATACTGTAAACCAACGACTCTCGAAACCAACAAAGAATTTATACTTTTTAAGTCATGAACCATAGAACTCGTCATTAAACCATTTGTAGCCAAAGCTCTTAGTAACTTAATTTCCGAGATCATTTCCTCTCTTTCTTCTTCATATGCTTTTACGGCCTTAGCCAATTTAATATGATCTTTATTTGACTTATCATTCTTGTTCTTATATTTTTCTCCATTTAAAACTTTATCTGCCAAATATTTTGCATCTGAAATAAATTTTTCTCTAGGATTTATTTGATCTTGATATTTTTTTATATTGTAAAATATATGCGTTCTATCTTTTTCGAAAATAGATATTATACCTAATAAAATTTTAGTAAAAGCTGAAAAATATTCATTTTCTATAATTCCTTCTCTACTAGCTTTATCTAAAATATTACTATTTGTAACACGTGAAATCTTTACAATTCCAAATATTTGTGAATTGCTAACATGCCAATTTTGAGTTTTGTCGGAGATTGCCACGGGATTGACATTTTTCCTGGAATCCAATCCCAACCAGTCAGAATTTTGTGAATTTTTATCCCCATACGGACGAACAATAAAATTATCTCGATAAATTTTTATCCCAGCGTTAGCATCCAGCCATATTCTTCTATTAGGTCTTACAGTCTTACAATAATATTTTTCTTCTTCTCTTCCAACAAGTTTCATAAAAACATATTCAAACTCAAAT
>CATLBG010000118.1 GCA_949878595.1 uncultured Clostridia bacterium | reverse complement strand
TGTTATTATATACTCATGATTTTTATATTTGGAGAAAAGAATGATAAATAAATATGAACCATTAAAAATAGAAAAGAAATGGCAAAAATATTGGGAAGAAAATAAAACCTATGAAGTTCAAAATAAAGTTCAAGGAAAAGAAAATGAATATATATTAATTGAATTTCCATATCCTAGCGGAATTGGTCTTCATATGGGTCATTGTAGAAGCTATACAGCAATAGATGCTTTGGCTCGAAAAGAAAGACTTTGTGGAAAAAATGTTCTTTTTCCATTTGGAACAGATGCTTTTGGGCTTGAAGCTGAAAGAACAGCAATTAAAGAACATAAACTTCCACAAGAAATTGTAGCAAGAAATATAGAAACCTTTAAAACTCAGGTTAAAGGTTTAGGTCTTTCTTTTGACTGGTCAAGAACAATAAATTCATGTGACGAAGATTATTATAAATGGACACAATGGCAATTTATTCAATTTTTCAAAAATGGTTTAGCAGAAAAACAAGAAACTACTGTTAATTGGTGTCCAAATTGTGGAGTTCTTGCCAATGAAGAAGTTGAAGATGGCAAGTGTTGTCAATGTCATTCAGAAACAACCCAAAAATCAAAAGCACAGTGGGTCTTGAAAATGACGAAATATGGTGAAAGGCTTGCAGATGACCTTGTTAAAACAGACTACTTAGAACATATAAAACAAAGTCAGCTTAATTGGATTGGAAAAAGTGAAGGAATTGAGGTAGATTTCAAAATAAAACAAGGTGGAACATTTAGTATTTTCACCACCTGCATAGAAACTATTTATGGAATTACATTCATGGTTCTTGCCCCAGAAAATAAAATTGTAGATAAACTTAAAGAGAAGATAACAAACTGGGAAGAAGTAGAAAACTATAGAAAGTCAGCTGCAAAGAAATCAGAGTTTGATAGAACTGAAATGAACAAAGATAAATCAGGTTGCAAGCTATGTGGCATTCAGGCAATTAATCCAGTAAACGGAAAAGAAGTTGATGTATATATTGGGGATTTTGTATTAGTAGGTTATGGGACAGGTGCAGTTATGGCAGTTCCTGCTCATGATCAAAGAGACTATGAGTTTGCTGATAAATTTGGTATAGAAAAAATCCAAGTTATTGATGGAGGAGATGTTTCTGAAAGTGCATTTAGTAAACAGGAATATCTTAGCAAAAATTGCAAGCTTATGAATAGTGAAGAATTTACAGGAACAACAGTAAGTGATGCAAAAAAAGCTATTGCAGACAAACTTATAAAAGCAGGTGTTGCAAGAAAAAAAATTAATTTCAAAATGAGAGATTGGATATTTTCTCGTCAAAGATATTGGGGAGAACCAATTCCAATGATAAATTGTCCTCATTGTGGTTGGGTTCCAGAAAAAGAAGAAAATTTACCAATAACCCTTCCACATGTAGATTCTTATGAACCAACAAAAGATGGAGAAAGTCCACTTTCCGTTATAGAAGAGTTTGTAAATTGCAAATGCCCAGTTTGTGGTGCAAAGGCAAAAAGAGAAACAGATACAATGCCAGGCTGGGCAGGTTCTTCTTGGTATTTTCTCAGATACTGTGACCCACATAATAGCAGTGAACTTGCAAGTAAAGAGGCTTTAGAGGCGTGGCTTCCTGTTAGCATTTATAATGGAGGAAATGAACACACAACCAGACATCTTCTTTATGCAAGGTTTTGGGTAAAAGTATTATATGATTTAGGAATTGTTCCAGTAGATGAACCATTCAACAAGAGAATTTCACAAGGTTTAATCTTAGGTGCTGATGGCAAAAAAATGAGCAAGAGTGCGGGCAATGGTGTTGACCCAAGAGTAATGGTTGACCGTTATGGTGCTGATTCACTTCGTGTTTGGATGAGTTTTATTGGTGAATATAGTGAAAGTGCTGGTTGGAGTGAAGATGGACTTAAGGCATGCAATAAACTATTAACTAGAATTTGGAATCTTCAAGATTTAATTTCAGATAATAAAGAAACAAAAGAATTAAACTATATTTTAAATCAAACAATCAAAAAAGTTGAATCAGATATAGATTCAAATAAATTTAATACAGCGATTTCTGCAATAATGATACTTGTAAATGAAATATATAGAGTGGGAGGTTTATCAAGAGAAGAATATAAAACTTTACTTATATTAATAGGATCTTTCGCTCCTCATTTATCAAGTGAAGTATTTGAAATTATGAATTTTGGAAAATTTGAGAATGCTTCTTGGCCAATATATGATGAGTCTGCACTAATTTTAGATGAGATAGAGCTTCCTGTTCAAATTAACGGAAAGGTTAGAGGAATAATAAAAGTTCCAGCAGATGCAAATGAAGAAAAAGTTGTTAGCTTAGCAAAACAAAATACAGACATCTCTAAATATATTACTGAAAGCATTGTTAAGGTCATATTTGTTCCTAAAAAAATCTTAAATATTATTGTAAAATAAAACCATTAATTTGGTTTTATTTTTTCTTTTTTTTATTATTTTATTTCAATTTTTAGAGCAT
>CATLBG010000117.1 GCA_949878595.1 uncultured Clostridia bacterium | reverse complement strand
CCCACACAAATTTCAAGTGGTTTGGCTTGGTTTTATTGTGTTTTTCTGCGTTTTTACATGGCTATACATTTTAATTATAGTATTTTTTCTTTATCTAATGGGCTATTTTGCGTTTTCGCCATACCCATTTAAATTTTAAACAATGCTAAAATTTACACAAAAAAACTTCACGCTTTTCATGTAGAATTTTCTACACTTCTGCGTGAAGCTTTTAATTTTCTTATTAATTTACATAAATTTTTATATGAAACTAACCCTTTAAAAATTCATTAACCTTTTCAATTAATAAATCAGCGTCAATGCCATGAACCATGCAAGCTTCTTCTAGTGTTTCCATTTGGCTCATTGGGCAACCAAGGCAATGTAATCCAAAACCTAAAAGAACATCTTTTACATTTGGGTTAAGAGCTAAAAGTTCACCAATTTGTGTTTGTTTAGTAACCTCAGTTTTCTTTTTTCTCATTTTAATTTGTCTCCTTATATCTATTCATTGCATCAAGAAGTGATTTTAATTCTTTTTCAACTCTTTTTGATTGACTAGCTGAAAGACCTTCTTCACTCTTTCTCATAAGTTTTTCTGCACGAGAGAGAACTGCTTCAAACTCTGCATCATTTTTAATTGTTACATTTTCATCAAAAACTTGTTTTGCTGGTCTGCCTCTCTTACCCTTTTCTTTTGGAACTGTTGCCGCAATAGCATTAGCACTTGAAACTGTCTTACTTTCAGCAGGTTTATTTTCCTGAAGCACTACTGGCTTTGGCTCAATTGGTTTTGCTACTGGCTTTATAGTTTGTTTTGGCTCAATTGGTTTTACTGGTTGATAAGGTTGAACAGACTGAACCTTAACAGCAGGAGGTGTTTCAACTTGTGTTGTCTGAACAACAGGTTTTTGTTCTACTGATTTTGATTGTCGCAATACAGGCTTTTGTAGAACTGGTTTCTTTACAATTGGCTTTGCATTTCCAGTATCTACGTTTTGCGACTGTGAATTTAAACCATTCACTCCATTGAATCCGCCATAAAAATTACTTTGTGGATTAAAACCTGTTTGAGTTGTTCCATAAGGCTGATTTTCAAAACTAGATTTTCCCATATTTAAAAAATTGCTCATTGGGTTTCCCCTACCATTTGTTTGATTTTGCATTCCCTGATTATAATATGGTCTAGCCCCTGCCTGATTATTCTGAAAACCAGACTTTGTGATTGAATTACTTTCAGACTCAGCAAGTTTTTCTCTAAGAGATTTGTGTGTCACTCTAGCACTTTGCTTTGAAACAGGTCTTGATTCTGTTGTGTTAGGTTTTGTAGACTTAAATCTACCCACCAAGTTTGCAATGCTATCATCTGCATCAGTTGTTTTTGATTCTACATCATTTTTTTCAATTTCAGTGGCTTTATTTAAAATTTCACTGTTAACGTTTTTTTCTGAGCCACTTTCATTGAAGTGGCTTAAACTGGGTGTAGCCTCGCTATTTGTTTTTGCTGAAATACTTTCATTTTTTGAATCAAACGAATCATTTGTATTTTCTTGCTTATTTTCTTCTTCTGGTCTTGTTACCAAATCAGATTGCTCATTATAAACTTTTGTTTCATTTTTGTCATCTTTAATTTCAAAATCACTATCAACATCAATAAATGGAAGTGCTGATGAACTAGAAGAAGTAGGAACTTCATTTACAAGTTTTTCAACATCAATGTTTTTCTTTTTAAAGAAGTCATAATCATCTAAAGTTTTTTTAGGAGCTTCTTCTTTAACTTCAACAACATCAGTTTGTGGTTGCTCAGATGAAACAACAGTTTCTTCATTCTCTTGAACTTGCTCAAATTTATCGTTTTCAAAAATTTCTTTATTTTCTGTTTGCTCTGGCAAAACATCAAAGTCTTGCTTTACAGTCACAAATGCTTGCTGCCTTGCACCATATTTTTCATCTAGTGCATCAACAAGTTCAGAAAGTTTATCTACATCAATTTTATAAAACTGTTGTTGTGTTGATGTATATAAGAAATAAAATAATCTAATTACGACAAAATAAATAAGTGGCAAAAATGCAATTTCTGAAATAAGTGTGCCTGTTATTGTCTTGTCTGCCCCAAGGTATGCAAAATTCATTAATAGCAAAAATAGAGATGAAACTGTAATGTATGCCCTCATGAAAGATTTACCATGATTGAATATTCCACCAGTAACCTCGCTGTCTAGTGCACTTGTTTTAGAAATGTAGTTTGATGGATAGCCACTGCCATTTCTCATAAAAGTTTTTATGCCAGATGCAAGGCCTGAAGATATCTTTTTAGATTTTTCTAAAATAATATTCAAGTTCTCTTCACTTTTTTCATTTTCATTCACAAACTTTGTAAGCTTGTCACATCTTTTATAAAATTTACGACCAAAGCTGAATGCAACAGCTCCAAACACCCACAAAAGATAAATTCCAAGACCTACAAATGCTGTGAGTATCATTATTTTGTCAGTCAACAAACCAACAAAAAGTCTTAATGCTATCAAAATATAATTGTATATCA
>CATLBG010000116.1 GCA_949878595.1 uncultured Clostridia bacterium | reverse complement strand
GAGGAAAGTATGAATAAATTTTATTTTTGTTTTGACGTTGGTGGAACAGATATTAAAGCAGGGATAATTAACCATAATGGAAATGTTATCTGTAAAGACAAAATTCCAACAAAAGAATCATTAAAAACAAACAACCTTGGAAAAGCCATAGTTGATTTTGCTTCAAGACTCGCAAGTGAAAATGGCTATAAATTTTCAAAGGCTTCTGGAATCGGTGTTGGCTTGCCAGGCCTTGTTGACTCAAAAAATGGAATTTTAAAATATGCTGGCAATTTAAAAATTAAAGACTATAATATAATAGAAGATATAAAAAATTATACTTCGCTCCCAGTTAAAATTGCAAATGATGCAGACCTCTGTGCATTGGCTGAACTTAAGAATGGAGTTGGACAAAATTATAATTCATTTGTGATGATTGCCGTAGGAACTGGAATTGGTGCAGGAATTGTTATTGATGGCAAAATTATCCCATGTAATTTTTCAGGCGAACTTGGTCATATGAAAATGACAAATAACAAAAATACTAAATGTCACTGCGGAGAATATGGCTGCTATGAAACCTTGGCAAGCACCAAGGCATTAATTGCTCAAACAAAAGAAGCAATGAAAGAAAATCCAAAATCAAAAATGTGGACTGCATATAATTTAGAAACAGTTAACGGAAAAACCGCATTTGAATTTTCAAATGATGCAACTGCGAAAAAAGTTTTAAATAATTTTATTAAAAATTTAGGTGATGGGATAGTAAATATTGTGAATGTTATCACACCTGAAGTTATAATATTAAGCGGTGCAATTTCAAATCAAAAAGACAAACTAATTGCCCCACTTGAAGAGTATGTAAATAAACATATTTTTGCTAGACTTGCAGATTTTAAAATAAAAATTATTCCTGCAACAAAAACAAGCGATGCAGGTATTATTGGAGCAAGATATCTATTTTAAAGGAGAAAAAAGATGAAGTTAAATTTAGAAAATAGCTTAATCAAAGAAAATGAATTTTATCAAAAAGATTATCAAAAAAAGATTAAAGAGATAAATTATGTATTGCGTTCCACAGACCAATCTGCAGGACTTGCGTGGGTAGACTGGCCACTTTGCTATGATAAAAAAGAGTTTTTAAATATTCAAAAACTTGCAAAACATATAAATGAAACTAGCGACGCACTTTTAATTGTTGGCATTGGTGGCTCATATCTTGGAGCAAAAGCAGGCTTAGAGCTTCTTTCAAAAAAATCTAATATAGAAATTCTATTTGCTGGAACAAACCTAGATTATACAGACTTGGGGGCAAAACTTGAATATTTAAAAGACAAAGATGTAACTGTGAATGTGGTCTCAAAATCAGGAACAACTGTTGAGATTTTGGCAACGCTTAATATAATTGAACGCTTCATGAGAGGCAAATATAAAAATGACTACAAAAAACGAATGATCTACACAACAGACAAACGAAAAGGTTACCTTAGAGAATGTGCTGTGCTTGACGGAATTGAAACTTTGGTTGTTCCAGACAACATGGGAGGCAGATATTCAGTTCTCTCAGCCGTGGGGATGCTCCCTTTTGCAGTTGCTGGAATTTCTATCAAAAAGATAATGGAGGGTGCAATTCAGGCTTACAATGACCTAAATATAGATGAACTAGAATATAACCCTGCCTATAAATATGCTGTTTATCGCCACCTTGTTCACAAAAAATATGAAAAAAAAGTTGAACTAATCTCAACATTCTCAAACAAGATGTCTTCATTTGGTGCATGGCTTCAACAACTTTACTGTGAAAGTGAAGGCAAAGACGGAAAAGGCTTGTTTGTTTCCCCACTAACCTTCACAACAGACCTTCACTCAGTTGGCCAATTTATTCAACAAGGTTCACCTATCTTAGCTGAAACTTTTATTGATGTTGAAACTCCTCAAAAAGACAATGCAATACTCAATGTTCCACTTGGAAGCCCAATCAAATTTTTGGATAATAAAAATATTAGTGACCTTTCAAAAGCTGCTTTTGATGGAACTGTTAAAGCACATAGCGAAGCTGGAGTGCCAATTGCAATAATTTCAATTGACGAAATCAATGAATTCAACTTTGGTTATCTTGTATACTTTTTTGAACTTTCATGTGCAGCAAGCAGCCTTCTTCTTGGCGTCAACCCATTCAATCAACCAGGCGTCGAACAATATAAAAGCTATATGAAAGAAAACTTAAAAAAATAAATATATTTTCATAGTAAAAAACACTGCTAATTGCAGTGTTTTTTATTTAAATAATTAAATATTATGTTTTTATTAAATACAATAGCCGAAACAAACCCCATAAGAGGAATAAGCAAGATAGTTGGTGACGCCGCCGCTGCTATAGACACTTAGGAAGTAACCATTGCCATTCATATTAGGCGAACGAAGCCACCACACATTTGCACTTCCTGCTCCGTTTGACATCTTTTTAACTGTTGCTGTATTAGAAGTGTTTGCTTGTGCATCTCCTACTAGGTTCCTATAGTATTCATACTGAGTTCCTTCACTCTTATACACATTTTTCATCTCTGCTGTATGTGAGCTCCAGCTTATATTATCTATTCCTGTACCCGACCAAATCTCTGCAGGGCTAAACAA
>CATLBG010000115.1 GCA_949878595.1 uncultured Clostridia bacterium | reverse complement strand
ACTCTTTAGGTAGTGAAATATGACAAGATATATTGAAAAATTTTAAAATTATATTATAATGTGTTTATGATATATGAAGTTAAAGATAATAAAATTTTAGTTTTAGATAAATCTCAGTTTAATCCAAAACAAACATTAGAATGTGGACAGGTTTTTAGATTTGGGATAAACTCTGATGGAAATTATTTTGTTTGCTCAAAATGCTATAGGGCAACAATTATTGAAAAAAAAGACTGCTATGAAATCATTTCAAATAATCCTGAATATTTTATAAATTATTTTGATTTAAACACTGACTATAATTTAATTAAAGAAAAACTCAAAAAAAATAATGTTCTCTCTCCCATGGTTGACTATGGATATGGAATTAGAATTTTAAAGGCTGATAGCGAAGAAATGATATATTCTTATATTATTTCTCAAAACAACAACATTAAACGTATTCAAAAAATTATTGAGAAATTATGCACCACTGGTGATGTTGTTGAAGATTATCACGCCTTCCCTATGACCAAAACTCTAGCAAGTAAACCAAGTGAATTTTTCTCTGAACTTGGTGCAGGATATAGAGATAAATTTTTATATGAAGCTTCAAGATTTCTTTTGAATGTTGACCTTGACGAAATTAAAAATAAGTCAACAGATGAAATTTATAATTTTTTAATGAGCATAAAAGGCGTTGGTCCAAAAGTTGCAAGTTGTATTCTTTTATTTGGATTTGGACGTATGGAAAAATTTCCTGTAGACACATGGATTGAACAAGTTTATTATAACCACTTCTCTGATGAAAAAAAGTCAAGACCAGAAATTCAAAAATATTTTGAAAATGAGTTTGGAGAATATTCTGGAATTGCACAACAATATTTATTCTACTATGAACGTGAAAGCAAATAAAAACGCAATTTTATTTAAAAATTTCTGAAAAATACAATATTATAACTGATTTTAACTTAAAATAAAGCCTGCATAATTTATGCAGGCTTTATTTTATTTTGAAAATCTATCTAAATCAACAACGTATGATCCTAATTTTATGTTATCTATATCTTGATATAAAGACATAATCATCATATATGCTTTTAATATCATTTCCGCCTCATCACTTGTACAGTTTGATAAGCCTTCAACACCACCATAGAGTCTCTTAAATTTATCAAATTTTACTTTTAAATCATCAAACATTTTTCTGACGATAAAGCTTGGCTCTTCTCTTAAAACATCTTGTATATCTTCTTCAGATGTTTTTATAGTTTTAACAAATCCATCTGTTTCAGAAAGAACATATTTATAAATATTATAAATATCCATTCCTGAGTTATATACAGTTTTTAAGTCAACTTTTTCTGAAAGTGGCAATGGGTATTCCCCTTCAAGTTCTTCAATCATAATTTTAAAAGTATCTACAAAACTATTAATTTCTTCAATATTAGAATTAAATGAAGTTTTTTTAGCTGAATCATAAATTCCTTTTATATCAAAATACTTAGAATTTACAAGCTCAATTTTGCTGCTTAGGTCAATTTTTGAAGTATCATTATTTTGGTCAATTTTTATTTCACTCTTAGTTTGCTCAACTTTAGCCTGGTCAGCAAGTGCAACTGAAACCCATTTAACAAGTGTTTCAAAAATAGAAGAAACTTCTTCAATTCTATCTCTTAACTTTATTGCATTTTTTTCTATTGCAAATAAATCATCATCTCTTTCAATTGACGAATTATTTAAATTAGAATTTTTTAACCTTTTTAAAATCTCAAGAAAACCTTCTATCTTTTCAATTCCATCATTATTTAAACTTAAAAGATCACTTAAATATGCATCAGCTGGTTTTTTTGTTTGCTTTGCAATAACCCCAAGTCTCTTTCCAAAAGAATCAATTGAGTGAACTGAATTTACATAATCTATAATCAAGTTTTTAAGTTCATCTGAAACAAAATTTTCTTTATGATAAAAATATTTCTCAAACATTATTGTTTTATCAAAAAACTTTGATAAATTTACAAATGCTTTTTCATCATAATTTTCTGATTGAAGAAGTGGTATTTGTATTTTTAGTTCTCTACAAACAAATAAAAAATCATCATTTAACAATAACATCAATGGTGCAGCTTTTATGCATTCATTTGAAATATCTAATTCATTTATTTTTGCTCTTTCTACAATATCTTTAATTTCCATTTTTATCCCCTTTGTAAACTCAATGAGTTTACCATATAAAAATCATTTTGTAAATAGCAAAAATAAAAAAAACTATCAAAACTTGATAGTTTTTTAACAAATAACTTCAGCCTCTGAATAACTACAAGATATTTTTGCATGCATATTTTTCAAATAAAAGACTTCAAAAATTTTATCATATTCATTATAAATCTTCTTAAGTTCAGGATTGCTACTAAGCATTGCAAGTTTGGCCTCAGGTGAATTATCAAAAACAACTTCACCATTAACCCTTATCCATCTATCATCTCCAATGATTGCACAAAGCTCAACCTTTGGAGTTTTTTTCATTTGTTTGTATGCATTCTTATGATTGTTTGTATAAAAATATATTCTACCTTCATATTCAACAACAGCATTAAATGGTCTGACATTTGGTTGAGTGCCATCAACTGTTGCAAAAAAGAATACCTTTGCCTGTGTTAATCAATTTGTAATTCGTGATTGACTTTTTTTATTAT
>CATLBG010000114.1 GCA_949878595.1 uncultured Clostridia bacterium | reverse complement strand
TTCGGGTCTTTATATCTTAAATATATAATCCGCAAAAATCATCAATATTTTCATATTTATTAAAAAACGCATTTTCATTATTTTCTTTTTGAATTTCGGCTAGTTTTTGGCATTTTCTAGTAAATTCAGATTGTAAATTATTGTATGCATCAAGTAAACTTTTTGCATCTTTAAACTTTCCAAATATAGAGCCCTCTTGATTTTCTGAATATTGAATTGTTTCAGTTTCAGGAACTGGTTGTTCTATAATATCTTCTTCCATTAATTTTCTTCCTCTAATTTTTGTTTATGATTTTTTATATGCTTAAGCAAAATTTCTTTTTCTGCTTCACTAGTAAAGTTTGATTCTTCCATAAGCAGAAATTTTGTGTGCTCATTAATGTGAATGAGATGATTATCAATTTCACTAGCTTCAGTAATATTATTTATATTTTTATTTTCTTTAAGAGCTTTAAGTTTATGTAATTTTTGAATATCGTCTTCTGAATCAAAATTTGTTATACCAAGTGAAGATAAAATTTTATTTTTTATATGTGCAGAAGTGTGCCCTGTCTCATCATTAAAAAAACCTTTCTCAAATAGATTTATGATATTGGCTTTGTTGGTTGACGCACTTTCATCAAGTTCATTTGATGAATCTAAATAAACATTATCAGATATAATATTTTCATTGTTCCACCAAATCATTTCTGATTCTCCCTTAAAATTTGTAACATTACAAAGTCTTGGAATGTTTGCAAATTGTTTATATAGTCTTAAAATATATTTTGCGATAATTGTTATTGAGCTACGAATATTTTCTGCTGTAAGGGTTAGTCTTGAGTTGTCTTGAGAAATTATAATTGAAAGAGCTGATGCACTATTTATATTGCTGGGGACATTTGATGAGGACATAATCTCGCTTACTGAGCTTACACTGCTGAGCTCTTCAATAAGCCTTTGTTCTTCATTCTCTAATTCACTTGGGATTTCATTAACTTCCAAAAATTTAGGTGGAGTTGAACCATTTCTATAAATTAATATTTTGCCTGGTGCAAGACCATCGTTTTCCAAATTATCAATATCAACTGAACCATCTTCAACACTCAAAACACCAGATGCAAGACGTTCAATGAATTCATGTTTTTTATTTTTTATTGCGTTGTATGTTCTTTGAATTGGAATACATCTTTCAATTATACTTGATCCCCAAAAACAACCAATTTGTCTTGTTGAAACTTGTTTTATAAAAGGATATGTTCTGTTACCATTATTTCCAATAATATATGGCAACTCCCCATCATAAAGCAAGACATCTTTACACACAATTGTAAGTTTTCCATTAGGATGTTTAACTGATGGTTTCTCATATCTTTCTATCATGAGAGCTTGATTATGTTTTTTTGAATGTGTAATTTTTGTAATATTACTTCGACCAGAAATTCCAGATAAGAAAGAAGTGTTTCCAAGTTCAAATAAATCTACATCTTCTCCAATAAAATTAGTGTTATATTTTTCATTAATGAAGCGAACAGGTAGGCTTCTTACCTCAATAATAGAATCACAGTCTTCAATATTTTCTGCTCCATTTGAATCCGGAAAGATTTCGAATGGTGAGCATATAGAAACCTTTACATCTCCATTTTTAATATAGCCATTTTCTGATTCACCAACAATATCTCCCATATTATTTTCCCATGAAAGTTTATAAAATGAGGTTCCCGTTATTTCACTCCAGTATGTTGCAGCTATCATTACATCTTTAAAAGAATTATCAGATAATGAATTTTGCAAGATTGTTTTTTCTAGTGTAGATGAAATGGTTTTGCATTGATTATTCGATTTTGATAATACAGAAAAATTTGGTTTAATCTTGCATAGTTTAGAAAGTCTTGCTTCAATAATTGGAGCTATGTGATTATATACTTCTCTATTTTCCCAATAATACTTTTTCTCAATATCAGATATTTCATTATTGCCTGAAATATAACAATACTGATTGCCAAAATAAAAGTTCATATTGAGTTCCCAATTTAACTCAAATTGTTTTCTTTCTTTTTGTCTTTCAGTAAGATCTTGTTTGACAAAATTAACTATAACTTGATCTTGAATTTCATCATAGAAATATTTCTTTTTTTCTATTTTCTTATTCATCCTTTGGACTGTTCCTTTTAAATAAATTTTGTAAAGATTTAAAGCACTTTTTGCATAAATAGTAGTTGCCTTTATAGCTATTAAGTGAAAGTTCATATTCAGCATTTTTATTGCATAGAACTGTATCGCATCTTATGTTTTTAATTATTCGTGCAATCGTCATTTTTGATTTCCCCAATGAGTTTATTTTTTAATTTTATAAGTTCTTCATCAGATAATTTTTCTATGTCATTCTCATCTACCTTTTCCCCAAAAATTTCAAACAAAATTTTAATAGCAAGCATATCAGGCGGAACGAAGTGCGTGGTAATTTTCTTTTTAGCAAGAGTAAGATTTTGAAACCCTTGCTTTGATAAATTTGGTTTTTCATTTGATAATTTCATTATATCATAGGTTGGATTTGTATTGGTGCTACCCCTGTCATCTAAAATTGAATTATTATCATAATCATCAAAACTAAGTTGTTTTTCATATACTTTAGTTTTATTTTGCGTTTTTTCATATTCATATACTTCATCGCTATAATAATAGCCTTTTGCTTTTTTTATTAAAATTTCTATTAAA
>CATLBG010000113.1 GCA_949878595.1 uncultured Clostridia bacterium | reverse complement strand
TGAAGAAACTAACCATATATTATTGGAGGAAAATATGAAAGGAAAAATAAAAAAAATTATTGCAGTTTCACTTCTCTCAACAACTGCACTAACCGCTGTTGGTTGCGGAACAACTGGAAATAAGGTAGCAAAAAACATAGATAAGAGTATGGCTGATTTTGTATCCAGCATCAACAATCTTGACTATGTTGAATCTGGCAAACCAGTAAGTGATAAAATAGGAAAACTTGTTGAAACAAGTGCTTCTGCTTATGCCAAGCCAGAAAGAACAGTTGTTAATGAAAATAATCAAATAAGATTTTTAAATGAAAATTTGCCTGAAGCCGAAATTGAAAACACAATAACAAAACCTGCTGATCGACAAGGAGATTTCAAGTTGTTTGTGTTATCTGAATCACCATATATTAGCTTAACAAGCAATGATAACAACGCAACACTTTCTCTTAATGTTGAATTTTCAACTAACAAAATTGAAAAAACATCTTCTGAGATTGATGAAAAAATAAATAAACTTATATTGAAAAGATCAATTTTGATGATTTATGTTAATGAAATTTATAATGGAAATGTTGAACTATCAGATGAAAACAAAACCGCCATCAACGCATATGTTAATGTAATTAAAGAAAATGCATCATTTTTGAACGGCAATCGTGGCATGGTTAAAAATCAATTAAAACTCGCAAGTAATCTTGTTGAAAAACAATCAAATGGAAATCTTGTGAATTATTATATTATTAAATCCAGTGAAGCACTTGAAACAAGAGCAAGCAAAATTGACTCAACAATATCAGCAATTGATGCAATCACAAAAATTATTGAGGATAATTTAAAAGATTCATCTCCATATAAAAGTTCTAAACTTAGCTCAGCCTATGAAAACCTAGTTTCAAACATCACATCAAAAACTGATGATAAATCAAATAATAATTTTGTTAACACAGAAATTGCCAAATCTATTTCTGAGTCTCTAAATTTTTTTGAAAATAACAAACAAAATCTAGAAGACAATAATACAAATAATCCTAACTCAGGAATTATGCTTTTGCCAGAATTTGATAGCAACTCTATCAATGAAAATAAACAACCTATCATGTCTACTTATCCAGCAATAAAGGATAACAATAATATGCAAAATAATACTCTAACTAATAATCAAAATAACACCGAAAATAAAGTTATCCAACCTAGAAACAATAACCTAAATAAAAACAATATTGGAAAAAGATTTAACTTTAAAAAAGTGCAAAATATTAATAATGATAACGTAAATAATGCTCAAAATAACCCAAATTTACAAATATTACGAAACAATAATCAAAATAATAATATATTAAATAAAACAAATCCAAATACTCAAAATAAGGCTGAAAATAATAATTTGAATAAAAGGACAATTAGTTTTATGCAACATGTGCCAAACAATGATGAAATAAAAACAATAAGAGCAGAGCGAACTCCAGAAAGAGTTCAAAAAGAAGAATATGCTAGTGTAGCAGCAGGCTCTGATGAAAATATCGTTGCCGAACATGTTCCATTCAAATCACCTAGCAAAACAAGAATGTAAAATAAAAAAGCAATTCATTTTAGAATTGCTTTTTATTTTTAACAATATAAAGTGAAACTTAATCCTTCATAAGATATTATTAAATATTTACCTGCAAGTGATGTTGTTACTTCATATCCATTTTTTTCTGGAACATAATTAAGAACTGTTCCTTCTCCACCAACTCTTATAGTAACATCATTTGAAAGTCTAATTATCTCATTAGATTCACGAATTACATTAGTTTCATGATACACTAAATATTTCGCAAAAATAATCAAATCTTTCTCAGTAATATAATCTCCAAAGCTTAGAGTTGATAAACCCTTGCTTGCTTTTGCTGACAGGTTTTCTATTTCTTTGCTTAAAATTTTAATTTTCATTGAAGTTTGAAAATCTGAATAACTAAACACAAGTGTAGCCTCTTCACCACCAGTAAACACAAGATCATTTCCTGGTCTTTCAACATATCCAGTTGAATCATAAAAATGACTGCTATCAAGTTTTATTCGTTCTACCCTGCCATCAGAATATTCTGCCAAGATATATATTCCAGTATAATCAAAACTTTCATTTAATAAATAGCTTTGCTCCGTTTTTGAAAGCGAAACTGACTTTAAATAAACTGGAGTTTTTCTTGTGAGCAAAATACTAAGTGTAACTGCAACTCCAACAACAATTAAAACTGATGCAGCAATTACAATTCTTTTAATGAGTTTTGAATGTTTATGTTGAAGTTTAATTTTTTTTATGTTTTTAATATGAACAAGGTCAAACTCATCTAAATATTCACCAGTATAAGTATAATCAAAATCATCTATAGTGAGTGTGAGTTCTTGCTTTTTTTCTTTATTACCACTGCCAAAGATTGCTTTTAGCTCATCATAATCATGTTGCTGTTTTTCTTTGTCTTGATCATTTGCAAATTCATATTCATCACCCTCATTTTCATCAATAATTTCAATATTTGAGGATTTCAAAATTTTTGAAATTTTGCTTTTTACTGAATCAAACTTATCAGGCTCTGACTCGTAGGAATCATCTTGTTCATCAGGAGAGATTTCATTTAAAAACTCTTCTGTGGAATCATTAACCTGAGTTTCTTGTTGTTCATTTTCTTCATTTGGCAAATTTGTTTCTTCATTAGTCTTTTCAATATCTTTTTCTTCTTTCTTTTTTCCAAACATGAACAAT
>CATLBG010000112.1 GCA_949878595.1 uncultured Clostridia bacterium | reverse complement strand
CAAATTTACCAACACCACGAATCCTATTCAATAATTCCTCAGATTCATTTCCAAGTAATTCTTTAAGTTTAATTTCCTTAGAATACTTTCCACACTCAAAAACATCTTTTGTAAATGGGAACTGATTAAACTCATCCATTTTAAAAATACCATCAGGTATCAAGTTTAAGTCAAACTCATTTCTATAGAGAGTATAGGTTATTTCGTCATTTTCTACAATAGCATTTAATTTATAATCATATTCATCAGTGACATCACTTTCTATATTTATAATAGGTTCTCTATAACTTTTTTGAAAAAACAAAAAATAATCCTGTTGCCTTATTGGTGGTACTAGATATCTCATTATCTCAAAAACCTTGTTAATTTCAATCTCTGTCCATTCATCTCTAAGCCCCGAGATTTCAAAAATAGTCCCAGTATCAAGATCTAAATCTATATCGTTCTCTTCACAATATTTTTTTAAATTATCAAGCATAAAATCTGGAATAATATCTGAAAAGCCTTTATTAATATATTCAAAATCTGCTTCAACTTGATCAATTGTCTTTCCCTTTTCCTCAAATTTACTCCAGTCATTAAACCAATATATTAAAGACTCCTTATCACATTTAGTATACATTTTACACTTACTACCAAGTCTGTCTAGTGCAAATCTGCCAATTCCTTTTTCTCCAGATTTTATCCTGTTTTTTTTCGATTTATAATTAACCTGTTTATTGTCCGTACCTATCATCATCCAACAATTTTCTATTGTTTCCTTTGACATGCCGGAACCATTATCCAATAAATAAATTTTATCATTATCAGTATCAAACAATAAAAAGCATATACTCGCATCTGCATCGTAGGTATTTTTTATTAATTCTATTATTGCACCATCAACCTTAGATACACTTTCCCTTCCCAATAAAATTGTTGCTCTAGATGAGATGTTATATTTTAACTTTTCCATTATAATTCTCCTTTTATCTTTGAAATAGTTTTTTGCAATGATTTATTAATTTGAAAAATGTCGTAAAAATGATTGTTTATCAATCGCCAGTTAGGTTCGGCCTTTTTCATCTCTTCAACTATGTAATTTTTTCCCTCAATTTTAAATGGAAGATTGTTTAATTCATTCGCGGAAACTTGAGTGTTCCCATTTGTTTGATAAATGTAAAAATTTGCCAAATCAGAGCACAAGTATGCTAAAATATATAATTGATCATCAACATTTATCTCTTCTTTTTTATTGTTTTTTTTATATAATGCATTTACGTGATTTTCCACAAAATACCCTTCATTAAATTTTTCTAAAAAACTATCATTTATGATACAAGATATTATACGCTTAAAATTTTCCATACTAGATGTTCTTTTAACCAATAAACGCTTACCTTGATATATAAAGCTTTCATTATTATATTTAGGACAATAAGGTTTTCTATCTTTATCCGAATTATTTTTTTGCGGTATAAAATTAAAATTGTTTGTTTTTAAATAATTAGCATATATAATAGGTAAATTAGTTCCTTCGCCAACTATTTCACCCTTCTTTTGATTCCATACAAATAAACCGTTACCAAATACCAAATCTTTTTCAACATCTTTAAATTTAAGACTTTGATCCAAAATGGAAGTTATTTCAAATACATCTTTTGATTCTGGAATTAATATTCTTTCTTGTGAAATTATATCTTTCTGTAAATATTTTTCCTCGGTTACATAATTGTTTTTATCAATAAAAATTTTGGTATACTTATTTTTCTTTTTTTTCTCTATTGTAATTATCATAACGGCCTGTTCAACATCTTTAAATATTTTTTTACGATTTTTAGAATCTAAATAATATATATTTGTAACACTGAATTTAGCCAAAAACTTTCTTATTAATTCAAAATGTCTTCCATTGCGAATAGATTGGGGGATAATGAAACAAATTTTTCCATTATCTTTTACATTGTGCAATGCCCAAACCAAAAACAAAGCATAAGCATTTGATTGTCCTCTGATATATTCCTTATATTTTTTCTTTATAGTTTTACTGTCTTTTATTTTGAAATAAGGAGGATTGCCAACAACATAATCAAAATTATTATCATCAAAAAGCAATGTGTTTTCATTAACAAAATGAAGATTTAGATAGTTACCAATATTTATGATATCATTATTCGTCATCCCAAATTTTGTTTTTAAATGCACGCAAATACATAATTTTGTTAAAAACAGCGAAATTTCGTCAATATCATAACCCCAAAATGTATTTTTTACTATATTTGAAATTTCAGATATTTCCATCTTTCTCTTTATTAAGATGTCAATTATTTTTAAGTAAAAAATCCCTGCTCCACATGATGGATCTATCAGCCTTTTATTCTGAAGGTTTTCAAAATCTATTCCTTCCATTTTTATAATAGTTTCCACAATATTCTCTGGAGTATAGTATTGCCCAAACAATCTTTCTCCTTCCACATTTTTCAAACCTTCGACTTTTTCTAGAAATAAATAACCATCCAACTCTTCTTTTGTAGAAGTAGACTCTAAAAATGTTTTTTTGTAAAAAAATTTATGCTCTGAATCTAGGCAATGAATAACTTCTATAAAATTTTCACCAAAGACATCTAGTACAAACGTAACTATATTTTGCACAGCAGCCAATTGTGCAATTATCTTTTTCTTCAAAACTTCATAATCATAAGAAGTCATACTTGAATCTAATTTATAAATTCTTAATATCCTTTTTTCTATATTATATTCTTCAAGCCT
>CATLBG010000111.1 GCA_949878595.1 uncultured Clostridia bacterium | reverse complement strand
TTAATATATAATTTTATTATAAAAATTAGGTGAAATATATTGAAATAATTGAAAATTTTTGTGAACAATCTCAGCATATTAGTCCAAATGAAAATAATGATGGTCTTCAAGCAACAATAATTAACTTTATTGGAAAAGTTATCGCTGAAATAAACGTTCATGATAATCCACTAACAAAAAGAATAGAAATTAAACTTGCTGCAAATGAAGCTGCTGGTTCTTGCTTAAATTATGAAAATTTTGTTCAAATGCTCTATGATACTCTTACTGATAAAAATATCATGGTTAAAGATATTATTGTTGATCATGCCAGCATACAAGAATATAAAATTGGTAAAAAAACAAGTGATACCCTTCTTCACAGTGACAAATCTTCTCTGACTTATGAAGAAGAACTTTCTTATATTTACACTAGTTTAACTGGAAAAGACAGCAAAGATAAAACAATTGAAGAAATGTATGCAGTTATTTTTAGACTTACTGGCAAAAAACCAGAAACAAAAAATCCCCCACCAGGAACTTTTGGCGGTTAAAATTTTAAACTGAAATAATTGAGGAAAAACTATGAATGTTATAAAGATGCCATTTGTATCAACAAGAACAGAATATTGGTCTGCAAATCAGTATATGCCTGATACTTTTACTAATCATAGCTTTATTGGCGAAATTGAATTTGATACTTCTTTAACGAAATTAAATGAAGAAAAAGCAATTGAGTTAGTTAATAATTTAATTAAGCATGCCCATATAGATTCTGTAGGTGTTAATGGATTTAAATCTCATCTACTTGAAAATCTTAATAATAAACTTATTATGTTAAAAAGTATAGATGTTCAATATGAAACTATTCAAACTTATCATGTTGGTGAAAAATTTGTTGACTATGTAACTAATGAAGGCAGTAAAAAAACACCTAAAACTTATGAGGAAGAGATTGATTTATTATATGCTATCTTAACAAAAACTGTTAATGCAAATATATCAACAGAAGCAAAGGTGGAAATAATTGAAAAATTAACTAGAAAACCTATTACAACCAAAAACCCAAAACCACCTGCACCAAATGGACCTGCAAATTAAATAAAAGAACGCAAAAACCACTCAAATTTGAGTGGTTTTTATTATTTTTTTTAATAATTGTCTTAATTTTTTAGAAACACAGCAAAGTTCCTAATTTTTGATGTTTAGTCAAGTCCAAGATAATTGTTATAAGTAATCTGCTTATCATAAACCTTTGTCTTGTCAATTTCAATAATTCTATTTGCAACTGTTTGCAAAAGCTCGTGGTCTTGACTTGTAAATAGAATTGGTGACTTATAGTTAATCATACCCTTATTTAGTGAGGTAATACTCTCCAAATCTAGGTGGTTTGTTGGTTCATCAAAAATTAAAACATTTGCACCAGACAGCATCGCTCTTGCTAGCATACATCTAACTCTTTCACCACCTGAAATACAATTCGCTTTCTTTTGAGCCTCTTCACCAGAAAATAACATTCTGCCAAGCCAACTTCTGAGGAATGTCTGGTCTTTATCATCACTATACTGAGCAAGCCACTCAACAAGACTAAGTCCACAATCCTTAAAGTAGTTATCATTATTTTCAGGAACATAACAAGGCGTTACAGTAGAGCCCCATTCAAAAGTTCCTGCATCTGCTGAATCCTCGCCCATCAAAATTTTAAATATCATAGTAACAACATTTGCATTTGAACATATAAAGGCAATTTTATCACCTTTGTTAACGGTGAATGAAATATTTTCAAATAAACCATTTTTTGTTAAGCCATTTACTCTCAAAATTTCATTTCCTATTTCTCTATTAGGTTTAAAGTCAACATAAGGATATTTTCTAAGCGATGGCTTTATGTCAACAAAAGAAAGTTTTTCAAGTTCTTTCTTTCGGCTAGTTGCTTGTTTGCTTTTTGAAGCATTAGCTGCAAAACGAGAAATAAATTCTTGAAGTTCTTTTGCCCTCTGCTCTGCTTTTTTATTTTGCTCTTTAGCCTGTCTTTGAAGAAGTTGGCTTGTTTCATACCAAAAATCATAGTTACCAACAAACATTTCAATTTTGCCATAATCAATATCACAAATATGTGTGCAAATTTTATTCAAAAAGTAACGGTTATGCGAAACAACTATTACAAGATTTTCAAATTGCAACAAGAAATTTTCAAGCCAGTTAACAGTTTTTGCATCAAGGTTATTTGTAGGTTCGTCTAAAATTAAAATATCAGGACTTTTAAAGAGTGCTTTTGCAAGCAAAACTTTAACTTTAAGTTTTGGGTCAAGGTCTCTCATCAAAACTTCAAAAAATTCTTCATGGATTCCTAGTTCATTCAAAAGGTTTTGAGCTTCACTTTCTGCTTCCCAACCACCAATTTCAGCAAACTCATTTTCAAGTTCTCCCGCTCTAATTCCATCAGCCTCAGAAAAATCAGACTTAGCATAAAGAGCATCTTTTTCTCTCATAATTTCCATAAGTCTGTCATAACCATGCATAACAGTTGAAATAACTGTATAATCGTCCCAAGCCTTTTGGTCTTGTTGCAAAACAGAAAGTCTTTTGCCCTTTTGAATAACAATATCACCAGAACTAGGTTCAATCTGTTTAGTGATGAGTTTCAAAAATGTAGACTTACCTGCACCATTAGCACCAATGAGTCCGTAGCAATAACCATTTTCGAATTTTAAATTTACATCTTCAAATAAAACACGCCCGCCAAATTGTAATCTAACATTATTTACATTAA
>CATLBG010000110.1 GCA_949878595.1 uncultured Clostridia bacterium | reverse complement strand
ATAAATTTTCCACTTTCGCCTTCATAATATAAAAGATTACATTTGTTTTTTTCAACTTTCACATAACTTGGCTCCGCCTGAACATTAATTAGTTGTTTCAATTTTTCTAAAATCATTTTGCTTTCTGGAAAAAAATAATTACATATTTCATAATCACTTAATCCAAAACTTCTAAGTTTACAAATGTTTCTGGTTATATTTTTTTTATCAAGAATCATTTCTTTTTGAAACTTGCTTAAGTCTTTTTCATTAATAAAATCTGCTGAATAAAAATTAAAAATCTTATTTTCATAAACAATATTATATCTTCTAAAGCCAAGTTCGTTTTCACTATTTTGAATTTTTGCAAAGCAAAAATTTTCTGTTTCAAAACTTTGCATTAATAAAAAACAGAAACAAAGAAAAAATAGGAGCAAAAATTTGATTTTAAACAAATTTTTCATACTCCTATTATGTGTAACTTTTTATCATATTATTTTTTTATTGCATATTTAACATAAAGAATCGAACAAGCCAAAAAACTTAAAACTGAAACATAAATCATTTCTCTAAATAAAAATCACGTTTTGAATTTATCATCTTAGTTGCTATTTTAAGCAAATCTTCTTTGCTATTCTTTTTCAGGTGTAAAGCTATATATAAAAGAATTCTTTCAAGCAAGGTTCCAAGATTTTCAAGTTTAATTTTAGGAAATTCTTTAATAACCTCATCTCCCTTAAGTGCTAAATCTTCAACCCTAAATGGAATATTCTTTTTAATCATTTCATTGTAATTTTTTCTTAAAATTGAAGCAGATCTTACATTTTTAATGTATTTTTTACTTTCATTTCTAACTACATTCTTATTCTCTATAATCTCTTCATTTTCAAAAATAAATTTTCTTATTGTCTTTTTTGTTGCTAAACAATTATTATTAAAGTCATATCCTAAAATTATGTTTTTAACATTTTCCACAATATTTTTTGGATATCCTAAACCATTCATTCCTAGGTTCTTTTCAATAATAACTCCAACCCATTCTCTTGATCCAAAAAAATTCTTTTGAATTTCCATTGATTTAAATTTTCCAACATCATGCAAGAGAACAGCAAGTCTAATTTGTGGTGAAGAATTCTTTAAACAATTCAAAATATGATCATAAATTTTTTCACCTTTAAAATCAGTGATGCTAATTTTCATAATTTCATCAATTGCAGGCAATATCCATTTCCATGCGTCAAGTTCACCCAAAATAAGCATAGCTCTAAAATGAGCTTCTTTTGTATACAATAAATCAGGATAAACTTCATCTACTGTAAGAAGTCTTTCAAATTCATTTCTTAGTCTTGATTGAGATATAAATTTAATCTTATAAGAATTTTGCTTAGCATAAAACATTTCCTCTTCAGGAATATTAAGTCCAAGAGAGCAAGCAAATCTAACAAGCCTTAAAATTCTTTCAGGATCATCATTAAAAACAATTTTAGGTGCTTTAACTGTTGTTATTTCTCTATTTCTAAGGTCCTCAATTCCACCTAAAGGATCAACATAAGAACCCTCTAAAATATCAAAATAAATCGCATTAATCTTAAAATCTCTTCTCTTGCTATCTTCTTCTAAATCATTAATAAATTCGACACTATCTGGTGTGTGAGATTCTCCCTCATAAAATTCTTTTCTAAATGTGGCATATTCATATCTTCTTTTGCCATGAATAGCCATAACACCAACTGACTCATTAATATTTTTTACTTCAAACTTACTATCTTCCAAAATTTTTCTAAGTTTTTTTGGAACAACACTAGAGCAAAGATCTATATCATCTCTAATTTGACTACTAATACCAAGATATGAGTCTCTAACATAACCACCAACAATATAAAGGGTGGCCTTATTATCTTTAAAAATTTGAGCAAGTTCTTTAAGTTCTGCAGGAATTTTTACCATAATCTCACCTTACCTATAATAGTATAGTAGCATAATATAAATTTTTACTCAAATAAATTTTTATTTTTTAATAATTTTTCTAAAATAAATTGACGCATAATTTAATATTTTTTTCTACAAACTATGATTATGAAAAGATTAACTTATGTTTTTTTATTAATATTTACTTTATTTATTTTTAGTGGTTGCACAAAACCAATAAAATATGATGCAGCAGAATCAGTTGAACACCAAGTTGCAAATAATCTAGAAAGTATAGAAAATATTCAAAATGTAAAAGAAGAAACCATTAAAGCTTTATCTGTAATAACTAGAACAAATCTTTTGCAAGAAGATAACGATTTTTCTGAAAATTCTTCAAAAACTTATTCTGAAGAACATAAAAAACTCTATAATATTTCAAACAAAACCGCAGGAGAAGTTTTGTTTGATGGTGAAAATCTTGCAAATATCGAAATACTTCAAACAAATAATTCTGAATGGGAAAGTGAAATAAAAAAATCAACCCTCTTAAGTTTTTTAAGTGAAAACAACATTTCTCTTTCAAATATTTCTAATATAGAACCAAATTTAGATGATAATGGAAATTTAGTTAATTTAAACATTGGTGGAAAAATAATTAATTATGATTCTTTAGAGAAGAATTTCAATTTAAAATCTAATAAAATAACTAAAATAGATAACACTATTTCTTCAATAATAATACATGGAGAAAATATTCCGTCATCAACAACATTTTTTATTGATGAAGCTGAAAAACTTGCAGCTGAAGGAAAAAATTATAAAGAGTTATTAAATCATTTCTTTAATGGTTTTGATTTAAAAACAACCACAAAATAACACTCGTTAATAACCCATAATAACT
>CATLBG010000109.1 GCA_949878595.1 uncultured Clostridia bacterium | reverse complement strand
ATCATACTTGTCAATTAAAAACCATAAAATAACAATAATGCCTCATCTAAGACATTATTTTGAAAAAATCTATTTTACTATTAGCAAAATTTAATAAATAAAACTTTGATAAAAAATAGACTAAATAATACCTATTGACTTTACAGTCATAAACAAGTTGTACATCATCTCCGTAGACTAGTTCTAAGGCTTCTTTAACTGAGGCTAATTCTTTTTTACAGGTTCTTGTTGTAATTTCCAATTCTTCTTGTTCAGTTTGGTTGAAAGTTCTTTAGAGGATAATAGCTTTAAAAGAGTATAGATTATTTTCAGTTTAGAGGTTTGATGGGGACAGGCTCCATAGCGTTCTGTAGTTTTACTCATTAAATCCTCCTAAACTTGCTGAAAGTTCATGGATTGAAATATAAAGTTGCTTTAAGATTGCTTCTCTATAAAATTAAAATTATTTTGTATCATTGTCAATCTTAATTAAAACTGTTTGAGAAATTAATCCTCTTTCAATTAACCGATATGTTGATGCGTCTATTCCGATTCTTTTTGCATAAGCTAAGTTTATTTAAAGAAAACATATGGTTCACTTTTAAAACAAAGGCTAGCTAAAAGAATGGTTTTCACATTGAATTTTTTTGAGTAAAGCTAGAAGGAAGGGGTTAAATGGGAGTGGTTATAGCATAGACAGGGATTCTATTCTGAAATAAGATATTTAAAGTTACTTCTTCTCCATATTTGGCTAGGCATTCTGTTGCAATAAAATGAAGAATTTCATAAGTTTCCTTCATATTGAAATTTTGACTTTTAACAAATTTTTGTTCTCCTTATTTTTATATAATTTGAACTATATCTAATTCTAGCTTTATTATATTAAATAGGGTGATTCAAATGATGAGCCTTTTATGAAAGATAAATTCTTTTTATATGATGCGTTTGGAAAAAATCCTATAGTCTTTTTCTTAAATTTATGAACTCGAACCTAATGTCTCTGATTTACTACTTAGTATGATACTAAGTAGTAAATAATCCTCCCCCTGGGTATTTTACCTGATACAAAAAAGGTGTAGGAACTAACTATTAACTGCAGTTCTTACACCTCTTTATTATTATTCATTTTGAATTTAATTAATCTATTAAAATGTAAATAAAATAATTTAATTCAAATTATAAAGGTATAGATGTTTGTTTTTTATGGCCACATAAAGAACAATATGTATTATCATTCAATGCTAAAGCAGTAACATAAAAATGATTTTCTAAATAATTTTCTCCACAATTGCAACTAACTCTATGCTGTTCTTCTGAAATAGACTCATAAATGTTGAATTTATGTTCATTAAAAGTCAATTTTATGTTATCTAATACTATTCTTCCTTTGTTTCTATCACCAATCGGATTAAATGTATAAACATAAAATCTAAAAGAGGTAACATCCTTTGGAAATAAAACTGTATATTTGTACTGATTCGTTTTTAAACGTGAAAGATTAGAAATCTTATATTCAACGTATGGCATCCATATATTTCCAACTTTATATTCTATCCTAAACACATCTGTATCTAGTAGTCCCTCTAGACTACTCCATAAGGAAGCTGTAAATTCAAGTTTTTTAATTTCTTTATCTAAATCAAACGCAAGATAGGCAGTGCCAGCATTTGCTCTTTTCGCTGATAAAACCAAGTATTGATTTTCTATATATCCACAACGAAGACGTGCAGTTCCAAATGTATATCCACTATCTGTTGTAATTGGGGAAGTTTCTTCATGAAAAAAATATTGTCCTTGATTATTTGCATTTACAAAACTTGAAAAATCACTAGCTTTCAATAATTCATTTTGACAATAAGTTGGGTCAATATAAACTACTCCACACATATTTGAATTTAATAATTCGGCATCAAAATAATAATTATCATAGCCTGTCCAATTCAAACAAGCCTTTAAAGCATATTTTTCAATTCGATTACCTTCTGAATCCATACCTACTAGTTTTATATATTCATAAACATTAAAATAATGCTCTGAAAAATATCCCGTTCCAGTACCTAGTCCTGTGTAGACAGCCACAGGTAATCCTTGATCTATATGATCTACTATAATTTTTAAATATTTTTCTTTACTTCCAAATAAAGAGATTGGTCCTACATAATTTGCTTTTAAATTGTTAGATAGACCATAAGATTTAAGAACTTTGTTTACACCGCTTGCACAAGCTCCTGGCAAAGCTAAAGTATTTTTATCTCCACTATAAAGTTCAATATCATCGTTATACTCAGTACTATTAATAGCAGCTGGCAATTCCCAAGTAGATATGTTACTCAAAATATCTGTTGCAAGTCGAATTCTTTGAGAGGGATCTGTTGGATCATCCATAATTTCAGAATATCCCAAATATCGAGCAAAATAATCTAATAAGCCGATCATAGCAATTGGTCCACAGCCGCCATAAGAACTTTTACTTCCCGAATTTATTATAGCCTGCTGAATATCTTTCTTGGGAAATTCTGTATTTTGCATATTAACTGGAATATGATTTGATACATTTTTCGTCGTTTTTTCACTTAATACTGACCATGTATAAGAAGGATATTTATCTTTAAAATGCGATAAAGGATTCTCTATGTAATTTGAATAGTCCTCACCATTAGAAGAAAGAGGCATAATGCTATCTTTTTGAGTTGTACTCTGAGTCATGTTCATCATAGTACTCCCTAAATCCATAGTTGTATCATCTTGTGATGCAGATACACTAAAACTAATACTAATTGTACTAATAAAAATAAAACCTAGTAATAAAACA
>CATLBG010000108.1 GCA_949878595.1 uncultured Clostridia bacterium | reverse complement strand
GAAGAGCTAGACAAAATTGTAACAAAATATTTTGCATCAGAATTTAATTATAATGCAAAGTCTATTGAAACTAATTTTAATGAGGTTAAACTTAATAATTTTGAAAAGTATGCTGTTGTAAACAGAGATGATTCTCAAGTCAATGTTTGCATTCATATTAAGGGTGTAACATATAAAAGCAAACTTAAATTTGTTGCTGATTTATATTCAACACTGCTTGGTGGCTCATCAAATTCTAAGCTTTATAAAAAGATAAGGGAGGAACTTGGGCTTGTATATACAATTTATAGTTATCCAGAAATTGAAGCAAGAAATGGTGAGTTTTATATAGTTTTTGGAACTAGAGCAAAAAATGTTAAACTTGCAATTTCTGAAGTTAAGAAAATTATTAATGATATGGCTGAAAATGGAGTAACTGAAGATGAACTTAATGCAGCCAAAAACTGGAAAAAGTCATATCTTGAGTTTGTTTCAGAAACAAATGCAGAGACTGCTGAGATTAATGGAAACTTAATTCATTTTAATGGTAAGCATTCAAAACTTTCTGCAAGACAAAAACAATATGATAAAGTATCAGTAGACGACATTAAAAAGTTTGCTAAGAAGATTGCAAATGAAAATACATATAATGTTGTTGCTGTTGGAAAGAATATTGAAATTTCTGATTTAAAGCAATTTTAACAAAATATGATTAATCTCGCAAAAATATTGTCACAAAGTTGTTGACAATATTTTTTTTTGGAATTATATTATTAGCAGTTAACATCAAAGAGTGCTAATTTAATATAAAATATAAGAGGTGAAAGATGAAAAACTTTAAAACAGAATCAAAAAGAATTTTAGACCTTATGATAAATTCAATTTATACTCATAAAGAAATTTTTTTAAGAGAGCTTATTTCAAACTGCTCAGATGCGATTGATAAACTATATTATAAGAGTTTGTCAGATAATATTGGTCTTTCTAGAAATGATTTTGATATTAAGATTAAGGCAGATAAAGATAATAAAATTTTAACAATCAGTGATAATGGCATTGGCATGACTGCTGAAGAACTTGAAAACAATCTTGGAACCATTGCAAAAAGTGGCTCACTTGCATTTAAAAATGAAAATGAAAAGAAAGAAGATATAGACATAATTGGTCAATTTGGTGTTGGATTCTATTCAGTTTTTATGGTTGCAGATAAAGTTGAGGTTATTTCAAAAGCATATGGTGAAAAAGATTCAAATATGTGGGTTAGTTCTGGAGCAGATGGATATGAAGTTAAGCCTGCTAAAAAAGAAACCAATGGAACAGATATTATTATTCACTTAAAACCAGATACAGAAGATGAACAATATAGTGAGTTTTTAGAATATTACAAACTAAGAGAGTTAATAAAAAGATATTCAGATTATATTCACTATCCAATAAAAATAGAGCAAGATGTTCCTGCTGCTTCGTCAGATGAGGCTGCAGACAAAAAAATAGAAACAAAAAAAGAGTGGGAAACAATCAACTCAATGGTTCCTCTTTGGAGAAAGTCTAAATCAGAAATAACAGAGGAAGAATATAATCAATTTTATAAAGATCTAACTTATGATTATGAAGACCCATTTTTCCACCTTCACACTCAGGCAGAAGGTTTGATTGATTATAAAGCACTAATTTATATCCCAAAAAAATGCCCAGAAGCATATTTTTCAAAATACTTTGAAAGAGGTTTAAAGCTCTATTCAAATGGTGTGCTGATTATGGAAAAGTGCAAAGAACTTATTCCAGAATATTTTGGCTTTATTCAAGGTCTTGTTGATTGTGAGCTTTCATTAAACATTTCTCGTGAAACTGTGCAACATGATAGAATGCTTCAAAAAATTGCTTCAAATATTGAAAAGCAAATCAGAAAAGAACTTCAAAATATGTGCGACAATGATAGACCAAGATATGAAGAATTTTTCAAGGCATTTGGTTTGCAACTCAAAGTTGGCATTTATAATAATTGGGGAATGGATAAAGATAAACTTCAAGATCTTGTTATGTTTTATTCAATTAAACAGGATAAACTTGTAACTTTCAAAGACTATGTTCAAGCAATGGCAGAGGGTCAAAAATATATTTATTATGGGGCAGGAAATTCTATTTTATCTATTAAAAAAATGCCTCAAACAGAAAAGGTTTTGAGTGAAGGTTATGATGTTTTATGCATGACAGATAATGTTGATGAATTCGCAATAAAATATGTTGGAACTTATAGCGAAAAAGAATTTAAAAATGTCACTGATGGAGATACTGGAATTGAAAATTCAACTGAAGAAATTAGTGATGATGATAAGCCAATTATTGAGCTAATCAAAACCACACTTGCAGGTGAAATTTTTGATGTTAAACTTTCTAAAAAACTTGGGTCACACCCAGTGTGTCTAAGCACAGAAGGGGAGGTTTCTCTTGAGATGGAAAAGGTATTCAGAAATATGCCAGCAGGCGAAATGACTAATGGCGATATTCGAGCAAAAAAAGTTTTAGAAATAAATGGTGAGCATGCTGTTTATTCAAAAATTAAATCACTTTTTGAGACTGATAAAGAATCAGTTAAAGAGATTGCAGAAATTTTGCTTGGTCAGGCAAAACTCATTGAAGGCTTACCAATTGAAGATATGGATAGATTTATAAGTCTTGTTGCAAAACACATTTCTTAATAAAAAAACGCAAAAACTCACCTAAAAAGGTGAGTTTTTATATTAAAAATCATAATTTATGCTTAAATTTGTATGAAAATTAGTTAAATTAAAATCATTTGCAAAAATTGATAATA
>CATLBG010000107.1 GCA_949878595.1 uncultured Clostridia bacterium | reverse complement strand
GAAGTTATTATTATTGATGATGAAATTTTTTCAGAAGAAAAATATAAACTTGTGTTGTCTATTTCTAAAAGAGGTTTTGAAACTGATATTTTAGAGGCGGCAAAATCTGTGGGCAGCAATGGGGCAATTTTAATGCAGGCAAAAGGTGTTTCAAAAATACAAAAGAAATTTTTAGGCTTCAGCATTTCTCCTGATGACACTGTTGTTATGATGCTTGTTAAAGAAGAATTAGTTGTTCCAACAATGAAGGCAATATATTCTGTTATTGATTTTAAATCAGAGGCACATGGCATGGTTTTTGCACTTCCAGTATCATGTGTTGCTGGTATGAATGATACATTTGAAAAAATTTCTTTAGATTAAAATATTTAAAATAAAAAACACATAGCTTATTTGCTAGGTGTTTTTGTTTCGTTTAAAATAATATTCATAATATTTTCAGTTCCATCAACAAAATTTGCATTATTTATGGCATTTTTATAAATTAGGGTATATTTTTCAAGTTCATTTAATAAATTTTGCATTTTTTCTATAGATAAGTCCTCTTGTTGGCAGGTGAGAGATAGTCCTGCATCTTCCATAAATTTCGCATTTTCAATTTGGTCGCCCCTAGATGCTGCTTTTGGAAGTGGAACAAAAATAGTTAGAACTTTGTTTGATAAAAGTTCAAAAATTGTGTTCGCACCAGCTCTCGAAATTGCATAATCTGATGCTCTATATATTGTTGTCATTTCATTGCTAAATTCTGTTTGAATATAGCTTTGATTTTTTATTTTAGAATTTAAATTGTTTTTACCAACAATATGATAAACAAAATATTTTTTTGTTAGGCTATCAATATTTTTAAAAATAAATTCATTAATGGCTTTTGCACCAAGGCTTCCACCAGTTATAAGCAATACTGGCTTTGCTGAAATTATGCCAAGTTTTTGTTTGGCATTTTCTTTTGAGAGGGAACTTGATTTTAGTGGCATGCCTGTATGAATACATTTATTTCCATTTTGCTCAGCAGTGATTTTAAAATTAGTGCAAATTTTTGATGCATATTTTTTTGCAATTCTGTTTGCAAGCCCCATGGTTAAATCGCTTTCATGAGCAATCACAGGAATGCCGAGTTTTTTGCCTGCAATAACAACGGGCAATCCAACATATCCACCCTTAGAAAAAATAACAGAAGGATTAACTTCTTTTAAAATTTTCTTAGCTTCTTTTATTCCTTTTCTTAGTTTGCATGGAATAGAAAAATTTTTAAAAAGTTTTCTTCTGTCAAATTTAACTGTTGTGATTTCTCTAAATTCATAAGAGGTTCTAGTTTTGATTAATTCTTTTTCAATGCCGTTTTTTGAACCAATATAAATTATATTTTTAAAATGTCTTTTTAGTTCATCTTGCAAATTAATGTTAACGCTAACATGTCCTGCGGTTCCACCGCCAGTTAAAATTATTGTGTTTTCCATAACATTAGTTTATGCGAAAATGTTTATAAAAATTCTTTTTTACATAAACTTAGTTAGCCACCAAACAAGCGGAGCTTTTTGATTTATGCTACAAAGTCTTTTATTTTTTTTGATTAGTGGAATACTATCTTTTATTATTTTTTTAAGACTTTGCTTTACAACTTTGTTTTTATATCTATCTCTAAATGTGTAATAGAGAAGTTCAATGGCAATTAGTCCTTGCATTGATTTTGCACAGAGCAAGAGTTCTGAGTTATCTTTTACATCAGCAATTATTTTATTATAGCAGTCTATGCAAGTGAGTTTTTTTATGTTAAACTTGCTGGTAACAAAACTGCCACTTCTTACAATATAATGATAAAGTCTGTTTGTTGCAAGTGCAAAACTATTGCAGTTTTTCATAAAGTTATAGCAAAAATCCAAATCTTCGCCATAGTGAATATTTTCATCAAACTTTAAATTGTTGAGTAGTTCTGTTTTAAACAACTTGCAATATAGAGTTCCATTATATAGGTTTGAAGATAACATTTCAGCCAATGCTTCTTGTTGATTCATAAATATAATTTTAGAGTTTTTGTTTAGTTTTTTATCTGAAATAAATTTGTTTTCTTTGTGTCTAACTTTGCCGCAAAGAGACATATCAGCATTTGTGCAAATCAAAGTATAATATAAAGTTTCAATATAAGTTTCTTCAGCCCAATCGTCTGAGTCAAAGAAAGTGAAGTATTTAGATTTAATTTTTTCAAGTAAAAAATTTCTTGTTTTTGGAATGCTGTTTTCATTATTTTTATAGTAAATTTCAATATTATTATATTTTTTTTGATAATTTTTGATTAAAATTGCACTTTTATCAGTTGAACCGTCATCAACAATCACAATTCTAAGGTTTTTATAAGTTTGATTCAAAAGTGAGTCAAGACACTTCTCAATATATTTTTCACAATTATAAACTGGGATTAAAATATCAATTGTTTCCATAATTTCTCCTAAATTAATTATAGAATAGTTTAGCTAAAAAGGCAATAAAATATTTGAATTGACTTGAAGTCAATTTTATAGTATAATAAAAGTAATAATTGGGAGATAAAATTATGGCAAATGAAACACAAAATTTGTTTGATGAAATTAATGAATATGATGAAAGTTTACCGATACCTGAAGGGTGTTCAGAAGAGTCTTTGAAGAGCTTTGCAAATAATAATGCACCTGCAAAAATTAAGGCATTCAACAAGCTTTTGAAAAGGGTGGAAAGTGGAATAAATAAAAGGCTTAGTTTGATGAATATTTCCATTTCTGGGTTTAAACTAAAAAATAGTTTTTCTGCAGGAATGAGAAATAGAAGTGTAATGACAAAATTTGAG
>CATLBG010000106.1 GCA_949878595.1 uncultured Clostridia bacterium | reverse complement strand
TCTAATACAGACATATTTGAATCTTTTGAATTAAATCCAAACAATGGTGAAATTTTAGATATTAAAATATTTAATAATAGTATTTACTTAATCCAATCATTTGCAATTTCCAAAGTTAGTTTTTCAAATGGAAAATGTTCTTTAAGTTCAATTTTTCCAATAGCCTCCAAAATCTTAAAAAAATCTATTCAGCAATTAGATGATTATATTGTTTTTTTAACTAGTAGTGGTCTATTTATGTTTGATGGATCAAATTTAAAAAGCACCTTTAAGAATATTTTTAACTTACTTTGTCTAGATGATTTTATATCAGCAAGTTATAATGAAAAATATTATCTGTCTTGCAATATCATACTTGAGCAAGTTTTAAAACCAGTTTTGATTGAATTTAATTTTGATAGCGGAAAGCAAAACATATTTGATTATGGCAACATTTTAAATTTGTTTGTAATAAAAAATTTAAACGAATATAGGCTTTGTATTGTTTCAAATAAGGATGGATTTAAAACATTAGAACTTACTAAAGATAAAAATAATAATATTCCAAAATTATTAAAATTTAATAAATTATTTTTTGATGATTACTTTTCAAAATTTTTATCTGAACTTATTATATTTTCAACAGGGAAATATAAAATAAAAATTATAACTGAATATGAAGAAAAAATAATTGATGTAAATGGGAATTTAAAGTTAAGAAATCTTGGAATAAGTGGAACATATTTTCAGCTTGAAATTTTAAGTGAATCTTACTTTAATATTGAATCAATCAATTTAACAATTAAATACTTTTCGGAGAAACTATGATTAATAATTTTTCCTATTTAAAAAGACAAACTGAAAACTTAGAGCAAGAAATTGAACTGTTAAAATTAAATAATAAAAAAGAAGAGAAATCAACAAACTGTGTCTGTATAAATAAAAATTTTTCAAACTTAGAGGTAATCTTACCAAAAAAAATTCTTCTAGGATATTTAAACTTTTCTCAAACCTCATCACTATATTTTCAAGGACAAATCAATATATTTTTAACCCAAAGTGAGAGTGTTGAAATATCTTTAATTGTTAATAATATTAGCATTCAAAAACTTGAAAAGAATTTAGTTTTAGGAAACAATCAAATTAATATTTTCTGCAATTTTACACCAATTTTAACTGAAAATGCTGTTGTTTTCATTAAAATTACGCCAAAAAATAAAAATTCAATTTATATTCAAGAAGTTTCATTCTTTATTTGGGGAATGTTTGAAACTCAAAATGAATCAACTTATCAAGCTTTGGAACTAAATAATAATTACTTAATTTCATTTCTATCTAGCAATAATATTTATTACAAAATTATTCCAAAAGAGGAAAATGAATTTTGCTTTAATGAATTTGAAAATTTGGATATAGGGTACGGATTTTCCTTTGCTTATTCAAAGGAAAGTAATCAAATTTTTCTTTTTAGAATAAATTTAAATGGTGACTTATTTTATTCAAAATTAAATGAGACTGAAGAATATTTAATATCTAAAATTTCTTATGTTTCTGCTATTTCATTAAATAATATTCTATATGTATTTTGTATATCAGATGGAAAGTGTTTATATTTTGAAATTGATGAATTAGGAAACATGTCACTAACAAAAACTATTAATACTTACTTCAATAAATTAGTAAGAGTAAATGCGTTCTATAATGATTATAATAATAAAATCTATGTTAATATTAGTGATTCAAAAAATTCAAATTATTTAATGGAACAAACCATTGAAACAACAAATGTTGCTAGCAATATTTCAGCAAGCTATAGTTTAACTATTAACACATATGAGGATATATGAATATAAATTTACATAATAAAATTGAGATAAAATATGGTAAAGAAGAATATGTATTTTATAATACAATGCTTAAGAGCCTTAAATCAGAAATCATAAACTTAAATTCTTATTTCAACTATATTGCTCTTGGAATAGGTGAAGGAAATATTGACGCTTCTACATTTAAATTAAAAAATCATATTAAAAGCTATGCACTTGAAAATGATGTTATTCAGAGCAATTTAGAAAGGGGAACTCTTTTTGTTAAAAAATATGCAATTATTGATGATACATCACTTAATGGGATTGCAATAACTGAAGCTGGAATATCTTCAAATGCAAACACTGATCCAATAATATATAATTATTTTTCACTAAGAAATGAGTCTTGTCCTAATGGAATAGTAAAAGAGGAAAATCAAGAGATTGTAATTTCAGTAACAATCTACCTTGATATTATTTCAGAATCTGAAGCCTTGCTTACTCTTGGCAATAATAAATTTATTGAGCTATTACTTGGACTTGGAATTAAAGAAAAAAAACTTTATGCATGTAGAGGAAAAAATCTTAGCAAAAATAAAGCAGTCTATAGAGAAAAGATTGTTGATGAAAATAAGTTTCCTTGTGATTTAATTGTTGAAGAATCAGATTCTAGCTTAATACTAAATTTTTGTGGAAAAATGAAAACTGGTGAAACTAATGAGATTGTATTGCTTATTGATAACTCACCATTTTTAAGATTAAATACACAAGAGCATTATTTGCCAGTATCATCTACAAATACTTACTCTTCACAAATCAATAGGATAGTTGACCTTGGTGAAAATATTAAGTCAGTAAAAAAGGTTGTTAGAGCAGAAACAAATGAAGAAGAAAATCACTATGTTTTATCTAATTATGCAAATGATTTTGGAGATAAAATCTCTCTTCCTTTTAACAAGTTGTTTGATAATCAAACACCTAGGTTTATATCAAAGGAAGGAGATAAAATTTTTTTTGTTTCAGATGATAAAGTCTTTGGATATAGAAATGAAAATTATTCTATAAATCAAATTAAAATAGAAAACCTTAGTATTAAAAACATA
>CATLBG010000105.1 GCA_949878595.1 uncultured Clostridia bacterium | reverse complement strand
TTTGTAAATAATAAAAAAAGGAGATTAAATTTTTATGGCAAATATAAAAGTTGCAATAAACGGATTCGGAAGAATTGGAAGACTTGCATTCAGACAAATGTTTGGTGCAAAGGGTTATGAAATCGTTGCAATCAACGACCTCACTAGCCCAAAAATGCTTGCACACCTTTTAAAGTATGATTCAGCTCAAGGACCATATGCTTTGGCAAGCAAAGTTAAATCATCAGAAGAAGGCGAAACTGAGGGTTGGATTTCAGTTGCTGGCAAAAAAATCAGAATTTATGCTGAAAAAGATGCTGCAAACTGCCCATGGAAAAAACTTGGTGTTGATGTAGTTTTGGAGTGCACAGGTTTCTATTGTTCAAAAGAAAAATCTATGGCACACATCAATGCTGGTGCAAAAAAGGTTATTATTTCTGCTCCAGCAGGCAAAGACCTTCCAACAATTGTTTATTCAGTTAATGAAAAAACTTTAAAAGCATCTGATAACATCATTTCTGCTGCAAGTTGCACAACTAACTGTTTGGCTCCAATGGCAAAAGCTCTTAATGACAAATTCCCAATTCAATCTGGTATCATGACAACAGTTCACGCATACACTGGTGACCAAATGCTTCTTGATGGTCCACATAGAAAAGGAGACCTCAGACGTGCTAGAGCTGCTGCTGTTAACATTGTTCCAAACTCAACAGGAGCTGCAAAGGCGATTGGTCTTGTTATTCCAGAACTTGACGGAAAACTCATTGGTTCAGCTCAAAGAGTTCCAGTTCCAACTGGTTCAACAACAATTTTGGTTGCTGTTGTTAAGGGTAAAGATGTTACTGCAGAAAAAATTAATGCTGCAATGAAGGCCCAAGCTTCAGATTCATTTGGCTACAACACAGATCAAATTGTTTCTGGTGATATTGTTGGAAGCACTTATGGTTCAATTTTTGACGCAACTCAAACAATGGTAACAAAGGTTTCTGATGACCTTTATCAAGTTCAAGTTGTTTCTTGGTATGATAATGAAAATTCATATACATCTCAAATGGTTAGAACTATTAAATATTTTGCAGAACTTAAACCTAGCAAAGCAAAGAAATAAATTATGAAAGTCCCACTAAAATAAGTGGGATTTTTATTTTGCAAAAATTTCATAAAAATTATTGACATACATAAAATAGTATTGTATTATTGTATTAGTAAACTAATACAGTGAATTTAAGAGGAAAGAAATGACATATAAATTTTCAAACGATAAGCCAATATTTGTTCAAATATTTGAACAGATTCAGTCTGAGATTGTGAGCGGCAAACTAAAAGAGGGTGAAAAAATTCCTTCAGTCAGGCAGCTTGCAGAAGAATATAAAGTTAACCCAAACACAGTTCAAAAGTCGCTAGGGCTTCTTGAAGACAAAGAATTAGTTTACACTGATAGAACAAATGGAAAATTTGTTTCACATAGCAAGAACTTAATTTCAGAGAATAAAGAAATTATTATTGAGAATAAAATAAAATCTTTTTTTGAAGAAATGCAAAATCTTGGTTATTCAGAAAAAGAAATAATAAAATTTTTCGGTTGGTGAACATAAAATTGTTGGGCTTCTTGGCAAAAACGGCAGTGGAAAAACAACAGTTTTTAAACTGATAAATGACCTTTTAACTCCAACTTCAGGCGAGGTGTTGATTGATGGTAAAAAGATAGGTGTTGAAACAAAAAAGATGGTTTCATTTTTGCCAGAGAGAAGTTACTTAAATCCTCAGCAAAAGGTTAAAGAGGTTTTTGATTTTTTTGCTGACTTTTATGAAGATTTTGACAGAGAAAAGGCAGAAAAACTGCTAAAAGACCTTGATTTAGACATAAATATGAAGCTTTCTAAAATGAGCAAGGGTATGAAAGAAAAAGTTCAACTAGTTCTTGTTATGAGTCGAAAGGTTAAGTTATATATTTTAGATGAGCCTCTTGGCGGTGTTGACCCAGCAAGTCGTGATTATATTTTAGATACAATTTTGGCAAATTTCAATGAGAATGCAACTTTGCTTATTTCAACTCACTTAATTTCAGACATAGAAAAGATTTTAGATGAAGTTATCTTTATTGATAATGGTGAAGTTGTTCTTCAAGGCAATGCTGATGAGCTTAGAAATAAAGAAAATGTATCAATTGATGAAATCTTTAGGAGGAAATTCTATGTTAGGTAAACTTTTAAAACATGATTTAAAGCGTTCTTTTAGCTGGTTTTGGATTTTGTCTGTTGTGACAATTGGAATATGTCTTATTGCAAGATTGTTTTCAGAAGTCAATAATGGCTCAATGGTTTTGGAAATTTTTGCAAGCTTCTTTAATGGAATAACTATTGCTCTTATAGTAAATGTTATTTTGCAACCATTCATAAGATATTTTGTAACTTTCCAAAAAGATTTTTATGGTGATGAAAGCTATCTTACTCACACACTTCCAGTAACAAAAAATGAACTTTTATATTCAAGATATTTGTCTAGCACAATTCAAACTTTTTATGCTGTTGCGGTTGCTGTGTTATCATTCTTCATTTTATATTGGTCACCTGCTGGTTGGAGCACATTAACTGAAATTTCAGGCGTTATGTTGCAAAGCAATATTTCTGGGTTTTCTATGTCTATTGGAGTTTTGCTTTTCCTAGTGTTCTTAATGATGCTATTCTGGGTTTTTGCCGTAACTTCAACTGGTTACATGAGCATAATAATATCAAGCAGATTTAAAAAGTTTAAAGGTCGTAAAAACATTGCAGCAGTAATACTTGCAGTTGCACTTATATATGCAGAAAACTTTATTGCAGGAATTGTTGCGATTATCATCATGCTTATTTGTGGTGTTGATCTTAGTGCAGAGCTTATGCCAGTTTCCGCTTTAAACATACTTATTATTGTAATGCTTGTTGCTCAAGTTACTTATTGGCTTGTCACATTCTT
>CATLBG010000104.1 GCA_949878595.1 uncultured Clostridia bacterium | reverse complement strand
GTGAATTTGAATTGAATATATGAGTAATTAGGTGAGAAGTGGTTTCAAATTCGCCTTAAATATAAGGGTTTTTATGCAACAAGTTTGCTAATATAGAGGGAGAAATTTTTTTGAAATCCGTTTTTTGGGATGTTTGATTTGCTAAAATTTATTTGAAAAAAGTTCTCCGAGTGTTCGCCCGTTGAGCAATCAGAAACTCTAAAATTAATTTATAAAAGTTTTTCAAGTGTTCAAAAGGTGAGCTCTTGGTGCTGATAAAATATAAATAAATTTTCTCGTGGGGACTCCCATTGTCCACACGGCTATGGCAAGATAAGTTAAAGGAGGTGAGAAATGTAAATATTAAGTCAAGAGTTGAAAAAATATAAGGAGGTGATGCGACGTGTGAGGCCTAAATTCAAGGCTGTTTCGGCCGTGTGAGATGAAAGCGAAGAAGTTATCAAAAGAGAGAAAGATTCTAAAATTAAGGGCATTTGTGAAAGAAATTCGAAACAATGTTAAAAACGGGGTTAGTTAAGATGAAAGTTTGGTGAAACAGATGTTTTTTATAAAAAATCAAACTGAAGCAGGAAAAGAGGTGGCTCAAAAAGTGCAAATACACCCAAAATTCCTAGGGAATTCAGCTGATTTTTGACGGCACGGGTATTTTGAGTGAAGCATTTTGACGCACCTCAACCTCTGGCACGAAGTGGGAAACCCACTTGTGCTTTGATTGCTTTGAAAAGCGAAAAATTAAATTTTTGATATAGATATTATTTATCTCATTGCCCCTCTAAATGCAATGGGAGAATAATTATGAATAACGAAAATTTAAAAAATATTTTGATAATTGACAGAGAGTCAAAAGAAGTGTTAAATGAACCTGAAATAGAAATTGACGAAGAAGCCTACGAAGAGGCAGTAAGTAAATTGGTAGCGGAATTAATATCAAGTTTGAAGCGAGGTGTGGATCTGAAAAATTTTAACCCGAGGAGTATATTTTCATGGAAGAAAACCAGATAGTAGAAAAACTTCGCGACCATAAATTTGCAAGCAAATTTATTTACTGCGTTAACTGGAAAACATCCCAAAACAGTCATTTAGGTTTACTAAACTCCTGCTTTGGGATATTTCCCGAGCCTTGTCTCGCTCGTTTTTCTGCGGTCTGGAAAAGATTAAAAAACTTTCGAGTTTGTGCTGGACTTCTGAAAAAGTTTGTGGTATGTGTTTGTGTTGTAAAATGCTGGAAAGCGAGAAGATTTTACGCTAGGAGTTTATATATTTATGGAATATAATCATCGTTCACTCACAAATTGTCCTGCAAGCAGTCCAGCTTGTTCGGCTCACTCGATTATGAAGAAAATTGTAATTTATGCTAGATATTCAAGCGACAGGCAGACTGAGCAGTCTATTGAAGGGCAACTTAGAGTTTGCCACGAGTATGCCGAGCGAAACGACTACGTGGTTGTACACGAGTATATTGACCGTGCACTTTCTGGAACAACTGACAGGCGACCTGCGTTCTTGCAAATGATTGAAGATAGCAAGAAAAAAGAATTTGAGTTTGTGCTGGTATACCAATTAGACAGGTTTGCAAGAAACAGGTATGACAGTGCGAACTATAAAATGAGATTGAAGAAAAACGGTGTGCGAGTATTGTCGGCAAGAGAAAATATTTCAGATGATGCCAGTGGAATTTTAATGGAAAGTGTGCTTGAAGGTATGGCTGAATATTATTCTGCTGAGCTTAGTCAAAAGGTTAAGCGTGGTGTCCGTGAAAGTTTGAAGAAAGGCTACTACACTGGCGGTCAAGTTACTTATGGCTATAAAGTTGAAAATAAAAAATGGGTAATTGATGAAGAGCACGCAAAGTTTGTTAGGCAGGCTTTTGAAGAATATTCACGGGGGCGAGAAAACAACTGAAATTGCAAGTCACTTAAACGCACAAGGGGCTAGAATTAATGGTGGCAAAAAGTGGACTGGGAATGCGATTGCCAAAATGCTACACAACCAAAGATATATGGGCATTGAAAAGTTTAGCGGTGAAATTTTTACCGATGTTATTCCGCAAATTATTGAAGAAAAGTTGTGGAAAGTTGTTAATGGTATGATGGTGGATTACCGCAGAAACTACAAAAAAGATAAATACGACCCATACTTTTTAACGGGCAAAATTGTCTGTGGTTATTGTGGTGAAAGTGTAATTGCAGAAGCCGGTTCTAGTCACAGAGGAACTAGATACAAGTACTATAAGTGCAATACAAAAAAGGTTAAGGGCAAAGCGTGCGAACTTAGAAATTATCGCAAGCAAGAACTTGAACAGCTCATTATTGATAAAACCAAACAATATATTTTAACTCCGACCAAGATTGAAGAAATTGCACATATGGTTGTGGACAAGTTCAACGAAGAACTTTCTAACAATATTGTTCTAAAATGTCTTGAAAAAGAGTTAAAGCAAATCAATAGCAAAATTAACAGCCTTGTTAAAAATATGGAGCAGGGCATAGTTTCGGCTACTATTCGTGAAACACTTTACAAACTTGAAAATGATAGAGCAGACATAGTGCTTAAAATTGCCGAAGAAAAAACCAAAATTGATAGGCCACTGAAGTTTGAAGATGTGAAGAACTTTATATCACTATTTGCCTGCAAAGACTACGATGATGTGTTTGAACGCAACGAATTTTTTAACAGATTTATTAAAAAGGTGATTTTATTCAACGATAAAATTATTGTTATAATGTGCGGAAACAAAGGCCCAGATAGTGAACTTGCAATAAATAATGATGAACTTTATGCTAAAAGAATTTTAGAAAAACTTGAGAAAAAATCTTCAAGCGAAAATGAAAATGATAACAAAAATGGGAGTGCCGAAAACTCGGACTCCCATTTTGATGAAAATAATAAAATTTTCAAAGAAAAAGAGGATGAATTAGACATTTCTGTCCAACAGCCTCCCCGTGGCGGAGAGAATGTAACCTAAATCGAATATTTACTTTTTTTGTATAGATAATAATTTTTGTTTTACAATTTTTATATTTTCTAATCTCTCTTTTTCA
>CATLBG010000103.1 GCA_949878595.1 uncultured Clostridia bacterium | reverse complement strand
AAAGATTAATGTGATAAACTTAAAATAACTAATTTTAAGGAAATGATGGTGATTATATGAAAAATTGCCCAAGATGTGCGTCAGAACTAAGTCCATATGCAAAACTATGCCCAAGGTGTGGGCTTCCTGTTTCGCAGATGGAAGAGTTTATTGATAGATTTAATTTAGCAGAAAAAACAGAAAGCGGTGAAAATGGCTTTGGTGAAGTTGATTTAAGTCAGAATAAAAAAGAGCGAAAGGCTGCAAAAAAACAAGCTAAGAAAGCTGCAAAAAAGGCAAAAAAAGAGAGAGAATCAAAGAGCGATACAGATTTTAAACAGTTTGCATCTAATGGTGAAAATATTGGAGATGATAGCTATTTAGATTCTGATACTTTTTCTGAGCGTAAACGCAAAAGAAAAAATAAACTCACAAAGCCAGTTTTTGATTTAGATGAAAATGGTGAATTTAATATAGATACTTCAGATGTTGAAATTGTTGGAGCAGAAACTGGCAAGATTATTGAAGAACGCTTTGAACAATCCTATAGCGTTAAAAAACAGAGAGGCGACTATAGACCACCAAAAATTAAGTGGTGGGAAATCTACAAAATTTCTGACAGATATTTCGCTAGAAGAAAGATTAAAAAAGAAGTCGCAAAGGCTGCAAGAATTAAACCAAGTTTTATTAGTAAGGCAAAATTATTGCTTTTAGCAATCTTCTTTGGTTGGACAGGTGCTCACAACTTTTATGCAAAAAACAAAAAGAAAGGTTGGGTGTCTGTTGCTACATTAATCATCTGGGTTGGTGTTTCAGTTCTTGCAAGAGAGGGCATTGCATTCTTTAGATCAATTGAGATTTCTGTTGCTGGTTTTGCAGGCTTTATTAATGTTTTAATATGGATAACAGACATAATTAATATCATATTTAATAAGTTCAAATATAGGCTTCAAATAGACAAGTTTATATCAGAGATGAATGTTGAGACCCGTGCAAAACTTGGCGAGAAATATATAGATTTAGACCTATATCACAAACCTTGGTGGGTTCGTTTTAAGGTTTGGTGCCAGAAAAAGAAAAGAAACTATGCAGAATATAAAAGAGATCGCCGCCAAGCAAATATAGACAAGCAAAAAAGAAAAGCAGAGGCTCAGGCAGAGAAAGATAAAATAGATAGCGAGATTTATGCTTTTGAGCAAAAAGAAAATATTGAGCTAGAAAAGAAGAAACAAGAAGTATTGGAAAAAGAAGCTGCAATTGAGATAAATGCAACAGCAAATAATACTTTAGAAACAGAGAGCAACAATTTAGAGAATTTAAACAAAGAAAACTTAGATGAAAAAGCTGTAACTCCAGCCTCTATAAAAAAGAAAGGTTCAAGTGCTCCTGTAAAAAAATATACAAAAACTGTTAAAAATACAAAGGCTGCAAATAAGAAAAAGAAAAAATAAAGTTTTGGAAAAGTTATGAATATTATAGCAAATGTTGTTGTAATGCAAGATAATAAAGTTTTATTGGTTCAAGAAAATTGGGGGCATGTTAAAGGCATGTGGAATTTTCCTGCTGGTCATGTAGATGAAGGTGAAAATATTTTTGATGCGGCAATTCGTGAGGCTAAAGAAGAAACAGGTTATGACGTAAAGCTCACTGGATTTATTGGTGTTCAAAATGCAGTTTATAATGACAGGCAAGTTATTCACATAAACTTTTTGGCTGAGATAACTGGAGGAGAAGTTTCCTTTGATGAAAATGAAATTTCAGAGGTTAAGTTTTTGCGAGTAAATGAAATGCTTGAACTGCCAGAAGAAAAGCTTAGGTGCAAAGAACTTAGGATAGAAATCTTGCAAAAAATTTTAGATAATAAAATTTATCCACTAAATGTGGTTTCAAATTACAATTATAAAGAATAAGGATTAGAATATATGAAACAAATCGTTTTAACAGGCATAAAGCCAACAGGCACACCTCATATAGGCAACTATTTTGGTGCAATTAAACAAGCTATTGAAATGAGTGAAAGTGATGAATATGATAACTTCTATTTCATTGCAGATTATCATGCTCTAAATTCACTAAAAACAGCTGAAGAGCTTAAAAATTATACAAAAGAGCTTGCTTGCACATGGCTTGCATGTGGGCTAAATCCTGATAAAGTAACATTTTATAGACAGAGCGGGATTCCAGAAACCACAGAGCTTTGCTGGATATTAATGAATGTTACACCAAAGGGCTTAATGGACAGAGCACACGCCTATAAAGCTTCAGCTGAGGCAAACATAGCTGCTGGAAAAGATGCTGATGACGGCGTAAATATGGGGTTATATAACTATCCAATTTTAATGGCTGCTGATATACTCTTGTTTAACACCAAGTTTGTTCCTGTTGGGCAAGACCAAAAACAGCATGTAGAAATGGCGAGAGATATTGCAAAATATTTTAACAAGAAATATGGTTATAGTCTTGTTGTTCCACAGGAAAGAATTCAAGAGCAAACTGCAACACTTTCAGGTCTTGATGGAAGAAAGATGAGCAAGAGCTATGGAAATCAAATTCCACTATTTTGTGATGAAACTGTTCTCAAAAAACTTATTATGAGCATAAAGACCGACAGCACCCTTCCAAACGAGCCAAAGAGCACAGACTGCACACTTTTTGAATATATTAAGGTTTTTGCTAGCGAAGAAAAGATTGTTGAAATGAGCAATCGCTTTGCATATGGAATTTCTTGGGCAGAGGCAAAAATGGAGCTATTTAATATAGTAAATGAAATTATTTCTCCAATGCGTGAAAAATATAATTATTATATGGAGCATTACAGTGAAGTTGAGGAGCTCCTTAAAAAAGGCGAGGCAAAGGCAAGATTAATTGCAAAAGAAACTCTTGAGCGTGTTAGAAAGGCCATTGGTGTAAACTAAACGCCAAAATTATATAAATATTAAACCCCACCCCCTAAACGAGGGTGGGGTTTATAATGCGAAAACGCAAAAATAATCAATAAGTGAAAAAGAAATATTATAATTAAAATATAAAAGTATGCGAAAACGCAAAAAAACCAATAAAAAGAGTCAAACCACTTGAAATGATC
>CATLBG010000102.1 GCA_949878595.1 uncultured Clostridia bacterium | reverse complement strand
AGTCATTACTTTTAATTCTTTCTTTATTAAAATCTTTCCATATATTCATAATATTCGCCCTCCAAATCTCGTGTTATTCTAACATTTAAAATGGGCAAAGTCAATAATTTTGCTCTGCCCAAAATGGTAATTCTATTTTGGCAATTTATTTCCACGACCCTTTCTTCTAATAACAGCATCTGCAACAAGTAATGTTTTTGTGTCTAGTTTTGTTTTTTCATCTATATCAATTTCACCAAGCTTCATATCTTCACTAATCTCTTCTTCATCATCGCCAGAAATTAGTTTTGCAAAAATTTCTCTTCTCTTGCCTTCAATAAATGCCTCTTCAAAAATTTTGTCTGTTTTTCTTTTTTCAGTATCTTCGTCTTCATCGCTGATTAATCTTTTATCACTATTAGCCAAAGTTTTTGATGCTCTATCATAAAGTTTATATAAAACATCATCACTGGTATCTAGATGTCTTGAAATATCAATGTCTAAATAATCATCAGAGATATGCGAATCAAACATTTCATCAAAGTTGTCTTCTTTAACAAACTTTGATAATCTTTTTGATTTATCAAAGTAATTTGCGTGATGCCTTAAATGAAAATTTTTTCGTGATGATTTTGTTTTTTCATTAGCATTAGGCTCTGGTGGAAGATATGGCTCATCAGTAACAAGTTCATCAAGTTTTATTACTTCAGCTTCCTTTTCTGAAAGTTTCACGAGCTTTGAAACTTTTCTTGAACTTTTAACAAACTCCATCTTAGATAAAAGCTCTTCTTCTGTTATAGTGCTTTGAGGTTTATCCTTTTCCATCAAATCATCAGATTTTGAAATAGGTGTCTGTTTTTCTTCTCTTTTAAAAACTTGTTCAATTGATCTTTTTTCTTTAATCTTTTTTACACGTTTTTCTTTATTTTTTTTCTTTTTGGTTTTAGAATTAGACTCATTATTCTCATCTTTTGCGTTTTTTTGTTCTTTATCATCTAGCTGTTCAACTGCTATTTGCTCAGGTTCTTTTTCTGGAGTTTTCTTTTCAATAACATTTGTTATAGTCGGCTTTCCTCTGCTGGTTTTTATTATAAACCAAAGAAGAACAAAAACCAAAATCAAAACTATTGCAACAAATAATAATGGATAATTTGATATGAAATTTAACATAACATCACCTACTATTTTTTGTTATCGTCATTATTTCTTTTTTGTGCGGCAGCTAAACTTGCAAATCTAGCAGCAAGAGGACTCATTTGTGGTTGGAAATTTGATTGACCAAATGATGGTGCAGAACCATATGGAGTTTGTTGTTGAGTTGGTTTTGGAGTGCTAGCCAAATTTTCTTTTCTTTGCATATTTGAACTTCTTTCAACCTTTTCTTCTTCAGATTTTCCAAGTGCCTTTCTCATTGCAGTATCTGCTTGAACATTTTGAAGTTCATAATAATCATTAACTGTCATCTTTCCACTAGATAGTGCTTTTGCAAGAGCCTTTGGAACTTCTGCTTCTGCTCTGATAACTTCAGCACGCATTTCTTGAACTCTCGCTTTCATTTCATTCTCAGCAGCAATGGCCATACTCTTTCTCTCTTCTGCCTTTGATTGAGCAATACGCTTTTCTGCTTCTGCTTTTGCAATGTTTAGTTCAGCATCAATGTTTCTACCAACATCAATATCTGCAATATCAAGTGATGAAATATAATACGCAGTTCCTCTATCAAGTCCTTTTTCAAGCACGGTTGATGAAATAAGTTCTGGACTTTCCAAAATCATTTTGTGTGAGTCAGTTGAACCAACAGTAGTTACAATACCTTCACCAACCCTCGCAATAATGGTATCTTCACCCGCACCAGAAATTTGCATAAGCATGTTAGACACAACTGTAACTTTTGCCTTAACAATAAGCTCAATACCATCTTTTGCAACTGCAGAAATTTCTGGGGTTTCAATAATCTTTGGAACGACTGTATTTCGAACAGCCTCATAAACATCTCTTCCTGCAAGGTCAATAGCCTTGGCTTTTCCTGATGTTAAATCAATATTTGCAGAATATGCAGCAACTAGTGCTTTTACAACATTCTCTACATTTCCACCAGCCATATAGTGGGTTTCAAGTTCATCAACCGAAATCTTGAGACCAGCTTTTCTGGCAGTAATATAGTTTAAGGTGATTAGTTGACAATCAACTTTTCTAAGTTTCATTCCTATAAGCTTCATCATCGAAATGTGAGCAGATGAAACAAGTGCCCTGAACCAAAGCTTGAATGGCACCATTACAAGCATGACAATTATCCATGTTAAAACTAAAACTGAAGCTAGTGTAATGCCAACTATCCAGCCGACACTAAGGCCTCCTGCACAAAGAAACATAAACTATTCCTCCAAATTATACATTCATTATAACACAGCAATACTTAAAAATCAATAGGCAATTTAAAATAAATAATTATAAAATAATAACAGGCTTTTGTCTAGTTTTATAAATAAAAAGTGCAAAGTATATGAAAAAACATATAAACTTTGCACAAAATTTAATATCTAGAGTTATTTTTAATATTTTTTTCAATCTTGTGTTTATAAAAAACACCATATTCTTTTCTTGCATCGAGTTCAGCCTGATTATACCTATAAAGTACTGCATTATAAGTGTTTTTAAAATCTTCTTCGCCTGCATATTTTCCCTTAAGTTTTTTTAAAACCTTAAGAGAATATTTTTGAGCATCTCTTTCAACGGATTGATTGTTATACATTAGATTATCTGTTGATGAAGAAAAGTATCCAAACCAATTTCTTTTCCATCTCTTTGCTGTGAACTCATACCATTTTAAATCTTTTGAAATTAAAGAATATTGATAGGCATGTCTACTTTCATGAGCTATAGTTTCTATTGCATGAAATCTATATTTTTGCTCATGAAGAAGATTAGAATTTAAAACAATTTTCTTATCTCCCCCAGCAGATTGGAAGGAACCAAAACAATTCCAACTATCACCTGCCTCATAAATTTCAAGTCTAAGAGGCTCTATGTTTAACCACTTTGCAACCTTTTTTTCAAATGCCTTTAAAACATTGTATCTTTTATCTGGATTTAATTTTTTCCATTTGCTAAGTTTAAATTTTGAAAATAAAAATAACATATTATCACCTAATTAAATTTTA
>CATLBG010000101.1 GCA_949878595.1 uncultured Clostridia bacterium | reverse complement strand
GAATATTATATCCACTGTAATGAAAAATATTTAAATTAAAAAAGCAAAATGTTTAAGAGCATTTCACTTTTTTATACATAAATTAATTTATATTTTATATAAAAATTAAAAACGATGTCTCATTAATTTTGATTTTAAACCAAGTTGTTATATTATAGGTGTAACACATATTTAAAATTTAACATAGGAGAAAGTATGGACTACTCTAAAATGAAGGCCACAAAAGTGAGTCGAAACGCTGGTGGAAGCTCTCGCTCCTCTGGCAAAATTATTTCAGAAAAAAACATTAATAAATCTAAAAGATCATTGAAAAAAATTGGAATTAGCTGGATTGTTGTTGCAATAACATTAGTTATTGGTTTGCTCGCAGGATTTGGAATAACTAAACTAATCACTAGAAATGACACATATGAAATGATTACATATGCTAGTGGAAATGCAGATGTGTATATTGGTCAAGATGAAGAAATTAAAACATATACTGAACTTGGCGTAAAGTGCATTGCTTTTGGCAAAGATGTTTCAGACAAATTTAAAGTAACCTACTATTATAGAACCGACCTAACTGAAAAAGAAATTCAAGTTGATAGGGTTGATGAAACAAAAGAAGGCATATATTATGCCATCTATACTTCCCCATCAAAAAAATATAGCACTGTTAAACTTATTAGAAATATTATTGTTTTAAAGGGGGAAGATAATGGCTAAAAAGAAACCCTCTTTAATGAAGAATATTCTCTCTGGATTTTTTTGCGTGGTTATTGGATTAATTATTGGTTTTGTTGGAACAATAATTTTTTCACTTCCAGATTCATACAAGATTCCAGATAGAGTTAACGGAAGTTCAAATGTTTCTTCTGGCTTAATAGACTCAAAAGTAATTGAAGAAAGTGATCTTTCAATTCATTTTTTAGAACTAGGAAACAAATATACTGGTGACTGCATTCTAATAAAAGTCGGAGACACTCAAGTTTTGGTCGATGGAGGTTCAAAAACTAGTAGCATTTCACACATAACAAGTTACGTTGATAAGTTTTTTGACGAAAAAGACAATGTGCTTGATTATGTTATAATCACACATGCACATGAAGACCATTATGCAGGCTTTGCAACAAATGCAAGCACTGAAAGTATATTTGACTATTATAGAAAAGATGGCAAAAGCATTGATACAATTATCACATTTTCAAAAACAAACAAAACTGCAAGCAACAAAATGTTTAGCAATTATCAAAGAGAGCTTGGAGAAGCAATTGCTTCTGGTGCAAAACATTTTACTTCATTAGATTGCATTAACCAAACAAAGGCTGGTGCCCAAAAAACTTATGATCTTGGCAATGGAGTTGAACTAAATTTTCTTTATCAAAAATTTTATGAACTCCCAAGCACAACAGAAAACAACTATTCGGTTTGTTTTGAAATAAATCAAGGAAGCAAGTCTTATCTTTTCACTGGCGATCTTGAAAAAGAAGGCGAGATTTCACTAATTGCAAACAATAACTTAAGGCCAGTAGAGCTTTACAAAGCAGGTCATCATGGATCAAAAACTTCTTCTTCTCAAGAACTCATAGTTGTTATACAACCAAAAATTGTTGTAGTAACTTGTGTTGCAGGAAGCAGTGAATATACTAGTAAAAACGAAAATCAATTTCCAACTCAAGAATTTATAGACAATGTTTCTCCATACACAAAAAATATTTATGTGACTTCGCTTTGCATTGACTATCAAGCAAACCAGTTTCAATCATTCAACGGAACGATTGTTGTTTGCTCAAACCCAATGACACAGTCTCAAGTTTTGTGTTCAAATAACACAACAATTTTAAAAGAAACAGAATGGTTTAAAAATAACCGAACACTTCCTGCAAATGCTGTAGCCTAATTCATAATAAATAAAAATCCTGACACAAATCAGGATTTTTTATTTTTAATATATTTCCGCATCAAATACCAAGCAAGCATCTGTTCTGTTATTTGAATCTAACTCAACAATATTTCCAGTTAAAGTTGAATTTGTTTTTACAATCAATCCTAAATTTTTGCCAGCTATCGAAATAATACTCATACTATTAATACTTGCCGCAGAAACCAATGGCTGTTGAAGTTTAAAGCCCCCACTATACTTAAACTTTGGAGCAATTCTCATTATACATGGCAAATTTATAAGAATTGATGCAGTTTTATCATCTGTTGGTTGTCCTATTCCAAACTTAAAATAATTTGAATCATATCCAGACTTTTTTATTTCAATATAATACCTTTGGCAATCAAGGAGTTCTGCTGCATATGTTTTTGGGCTAAATTTAGTAGCAATTGTTCCAACCTCAAGTTTAGCCCATCTAATTATAACATTTTCAGCACTTAATTTAAATTTGCCATCTTCATAAGTTGCACTTACTAAGCCATTAGATTGATCAGCAGAAACTGCAAACTGTCCTTTTATCATTTTTTCAAATGGTTGCATTATTGTGCCATTTAATAAAATTCCCTCTTCCTTAACTTCAACACTTCCACTTAAAAGTTTCCATCTATCAACCGTATATGTTCCAATATCAGAATAGATGGTTTTTCCCCTTTGATTAATTTTAAAATCTGCATTAATAAGTAAGTTTGGATTTGAAATTTCACCTTGAAGTGCAACATTTTCACCACAAACTTCAATTCCATCTAAAAAATTTTTTATTCCATTAATATCTTCATTGTTCGTTTTGCTTACCTGTGAAGTAGAAAAATCTGCAATGCCTGCTCTCTTTGCAAACTCAACATCTGCAACCCTAATTTCTCCACTTTCAACTTTATTGATAGCACCAAGAAGAGCTGCATAATAACTTTTAAATGGTTCTGTCTTTTTAAGTTTATCCATAGCTGGATTTCTTTCTAAGTTTAGTTTAATTGGTGTAGAAGATAAAATTTGATTATCATTTGATGAAGCAACCAAAAACAGTATTATAGAATTAATATTTGGCATTGCGGGAACATTACATATGTTTTCAGTAAACATTACTGGGATTTTTTTGCCCTCAATAACAAAAAATGCCGTTTTGCTTACACATTTTTCCCAATCTTCGCTAAAAGTGAACTTGATATAATAATTTGTATTTCCACAAACTATTGGCTTATACTCTTTAATAAATCTAAGTCTATTATTTTTTTCTTCTATTTCAATTATATTTTGCATAATA
>CATLBG010000100.1 GCA_949878595.1 uncultured Clostridia bacterium | reverse complement strand
ACCTATCATAATAGTCTATTCTTTTATCCAAAATATCGCTAACTCTAAACCAATCGCTTATATTTATTGCATAATTCATACCATCTTCTTTATTTGGAACATACGAGGTTAACATATTAATAGATGTTTCTCTACAGGACATTATAATACGAATCCTATTAAGAACATCTTGATAGTCATTACTAAAATAATCTAAATGTTTTATCCCACACAAAAAATCATTCATTAAAGTTGCTATCTTGTTTATATCTGCATTATATATTTGTATTAGTTCGTTATTTACACCTGTTAAATAATGTTCCAAACTATCAATAAAAATAAATAATTTTCCTGACGACTTATTAGAAAGAAGAGAAAAAGATAAAATAAAAAATAATTTAAATAATTTTTGAGCAGTATAATCTTCATTATTCGGATCTACACATTCATTAATTATTGCAGAATATATTTCATTATTATATTGACTATCGCTAATATTCTTTTTATCTAATTTTTTGAGAATATCAAAAACCACACTAAACTCTTGATTATAAGTTCTTTCTAATCTAGTTTCATTAAAATTAAGATAACATTTCAGTTTTTTCTCAGTAAGATTCATTCTTCCTAAAAGAATATTTAATTGCACCATTATTAAATTTATAAAATATGTAACTGTTCTTGCTTCATATGGAGAATTCCATGTTTTACCGCAAAATGAAATTCCGTTTCCTCTACCTAACCCTATAGAAGCAAAGTCAAGTTTAATACAGTAATTATTGGGATTTTCTTCTTTAAATTTTTTCATTAAATAACCAACGTATATACTCTTACCACTACCACAATAGCCTATAATATTAAAGGTATTTTCAACTCCATAATTTAAAGAAAGATTATTCTCAAAATTAGATTTTTCATCAAAATATCTTTTTGCTTCACCTGTTTCTAACCCATCAAACCATGTAGGTGCAAAGATTTCTCTATAAAATACCTCATCCGAAATTACTGATTTGTTAAAAAGCGTATTAGAGTCTCCATCATTTGGTGTATAAAGAAACAAATCTTTAATTTTAAAGTTTTTTTTGGACATGTTTTTCTCCTATATTAATAAAAATTTAAATAGTTTATTGTTTTGCTTAAAATTTTTAATGTATTATTTAATTTTATTATAAATCTTATTGCGACAATATTCATCAAAAACCGTCCGTCAAAGTTCGACATTTTTCTTCCAAAAACTATAAAAAATATATTTACCTTGTACCATAAAGTTTTAGAATCTTTTTTTATACATATAATTAACTATGACTATCTTCCTACTTATTATCCTTTATCTTCTAATTTCTAATCCTAATATTGTTGCTGAAGAGGTGTATAATGCCAGCATTCTATGGTTTACAATACTTCTTCCTACTATGTACCCAAGCTTTGTCATTCTTGATTTAATCTACTATATGCCTCTTGTCAATAAGTTGTCTGCAAGACTTGTAAAGCCTTTTTCTTTTCTATTTAACATTCATTCCTCTAAAGGAGTTTTTTTAATTCTATTAAGTCTTCTATGTGGTGCTCCTGCTTCTACAAAGCTTATATCTACTGCTTATGATAATAAAGAACTATCCTTTTCAGAATATGAAAATTTAATATGTGCATTTTCAACACTGTCTCTTCCCTATACCTGCTTAATTTTAAATAAATTGCAATTTTCTATCATTTTATATTATTCCATTTTTCTTATATTAAGTTTTCTTTGGATGAAATGCTTTCAAAAAAAAGAAAAGACCAGCGTTTTAAATGCTGAGCCTACTAAGGATTATATTCAGATTTTCTTTTCTTCTATCAAAAAAAATACAGATATTCTTTTAAATATTTTAGGCATTTTAATTATATTCCGCGTACTCATACGAATCTTATTACCAGAAAATTTTCTTCTATATCCTTATTTAGAAATATTAGGTGGCTTAAATGCCACCAACAATCCTTGGATTGTTCTAAGTGCCTTAGGATTCTTAGGAATATCTGTCCATCTCCAAATCTTATCCATCACTAGACAATTAAGGTATTCCAAATTTCTAGGATCTAGATTATTATTTAGTCTTCTGGGACTTCTTGCTTTTTTTTGATTGTACAAAGAAAAACACAAGATAAAATACAGATAAAACTAGTAAAATAAGGGTAGTCACATATTCATAATCCTTTGGGACAAAAAATCCACCAATCCCCATTCCTAAAAAACAAAGACTAGCTAGCAAATTGATAAGTAAAACGGATAGTCTTTCTTTTTTCTTACTTGCAAATGTAAAAATCAAATTTAATATTAAAAATATTCCTATGATAATAGCCAGAATATTATAAAACATACAATCACCTTCTGAATCCATACTATACTAAAACTAGCAAAATTACAATAGAGTCATTTAATTTTACTAAGAATTCGTGTATAATTTAGGTTAAACAGGAGGCTTGTATATGCTGAATATTCTTACTGAAATTACACCAACTAGAAATTTTTCTTTAACCTATATTATTTTAGATAGTATTTTTATAGCTTTCTTTTGTATATTGTTAACAGTTAAAAAAAGATATGCTACTCTTCTATGGTCTTTACTTGGTGGCATCTTATATTTTATAGTAGATTATGGATACTTCCATCTCATCAGCCATAGCCGCATCATCACCTACCAAGGAAATCAAAGTGAAGCTATTACCTTTTGGGTACTGCTATGGATGAGTATGTCTTATGGAATAACCAACTTTGCCTTTATATGGCTCGCTTTAAAAAAGGATAAATATTTAAAAGAGTGGCTGCTACTCATCATTCTTTGGTGGCTTATTGCACCATCTATTGCCTCTATAGATACCTCTAATCCGGTGATGACTTATCGGACAACTGGTCAATACCATTTCTTTATGGGAATTCTACTTTTGATTGGCTACTTTATAGTTATTTTATATAATATCTTCTCTAAACAAGCCAAAATCAACTTATTCCATTTACTTCTCATCGGAATATCTGTACAGTTTGCCTGGGAATTTTCTTTACTCATCAATGGAATTCGACCTTTAAATGAAGCCAGCTTAAAAACGATTATTGTAAATTCACTTTTAGAAACGAATTTAGGTTTACCTTATATGTATTTCCTCCAAAAGCTCTTTTTTAAACATTACAACGAGGATTTCACCAAACTTAAGCGAATATAAGAAAAAATAAAAAAAGGATATGCATTTTTAAATATTATGGTATAATAGAGAAGTA
>CATLBG010000099.1 GCA_949878595.1 uncultured Clostridia bacterium | reverse complement strand
CTGTTTCAATAGGAGGGGAACCAGTAACCCTAGAAAGCACCTATCACTATGGAGCAAAGATAGTAATAAGAGCAACTCAAAACATAGGAAGAGATATAACAGAATTTAAGGTAAATGTTGGTGGAACAACAACAGATGTTTTAACAGAACACTATCGCCATGAAGAGAATGGACAAGTATATTATGAAATCGAACTCACAGGAAATGGCGACTTAAGTATAACCTATAACGAAGCAGCAAGTGAGTATAGCTTAGGGGAGATACCAGAGGCAGTAAGCGTAACAAGGAACGGACATAGCTTAACAAGCAATGATAGCATTTATTATGGAGATGAACTCATTATAACCTACACCTTGTGGGAAGACTGCACCTTAAATGAATTTAGAGTTGAGGGAGCAAACCTAGTTAGTGGAAACACATATAGTGTTATAGGGAACATAGAAATAACCTATGATTATACTTATGCATATTCATATCTTGATTTTCAATATTTTGAAGTTAATGGTGGATATAGTGTGATAGGATTAAATGATAACTCAGTAATAGACGTTGTTATTCCTGAAACATATAGAGGGAAGAAAGTTGTTTGCTTGAGCTCTGATTTTGGCAGAGGTTTTAATGGTAAAACAAAAATAAAGAGTATAAAAATACCTTCAACAATTATTTCAATTGGAATTGAATTCTTTTATGGATGTTCAGGTTTAACTTCAGTTGATTTGTCAGAAACAAGTATGACGCAAATTCAATATAATACATTTGCATATTGTAGTAATCTAACTGAAGTTAAACTACCTTCTAGCATAAGTGAAATTTTTCCACAAGCTTTTTATGGATGCACAAGCTTAACTGAAATCACAATACCATCTGGTATAATCATCATAGAAGAATCAGCATTTGCAAATTGCACAAACTTAACCTCAGTAACAATAGAAAGTAGTGAAATTTATAAAGCAACAATTGGAACTGAAACTTCAGTTGTTGGTGGGCTTCTTGCAAATGCAACAGAAATTAGAGTTCCAAAAGATATTGTTGAGAATAACACAAATTTATATTTAATGAGCAATGAGTTTGATTATACAATAGAAAATGGATATTATGTTATTGTTCCAAATGAATATTCATATTTAACTTTTACAGAAACAACTGGAGGTTATGAAGTTACAGGTTTTGATGGATCAGTATCAGAAGTAATTATTCCATCAATATATAAAGGAAAAAAAGTTATTGGAATAAAAACAAATAATTACAATAATGGTGTATTTGATAATTCAAATATAACATCAGTCACAATATCAGAAGGAGTTGAACATATTGGAGCAGGGGCATTTTCAAATTGTGTGAATTTGAAGTCAATAGTTATTCCAAGTACATTAACTTCAATTGATAGTGGTGGAATTGGTTCAATTTATGCTTGTTTTTATAATTGTATAAGTTTATCATCAATTAGTGTCGCTTTATCTAATCCTATTTACACTAGTAGAGATTTATTAGGTAATGAAATAAATTCATTAATTAATAGAATGTCAAAGCGTTTAATATTTTTAGGTGTAAATAACACAGAGATTCCATCAGATGGTTCAGTTATATCTTTATCATATTATTCAATACATTCTAAAAAAACTATAGTTATACCATCTTGCATAACTACTATTACAACTGGACCATATTTCTATGTTGATGGATTTGAATTTGATAGTGTTATAATAGAAAGTAAAGAAATTTGTGATAAATATATTTCTTCATCTAGTCTTAGTGGTATTCCTTATGCTAAAAAAATTTATATACTTAAAAGTGCAGGTAGAATTGATAGTGAATCTACTCTTGGTAAATATTTATATAATGAGACTGAAGAAGATGACTATTGGGTTTATACTAAAAAATAGTTAAATAAAGTTTTGGTGAGCAAAATAAAAAGAACAGTTAATTAGCTGTTCTTTTTTGTTTGTAGATTTGATTGATTATATATTTAAAAATTACATTTTAAAACACAAATTTATTTTTATGCATAATTAATTTTATTTAAAACCCCTTGATTTTAATTCATCTACAATTGCCTTTGAATATAAATCATTAATTGGAACATTATACCTATTTGAAATTTCTTCAAGCCTTTCATCAAAGCTTACATAGTTTCCAGAACTGTCAATATGCATGTCTGCCCAGTTTAATAAATCTAGATATTTGCTTTTATATGGGCTATTTGCTTCGCCATGATAGTATACTTCTTGCCAAAATTTATAGCCCTGTTTTTTCAAAATTTCGCCACCAATTTTGTTGTGAATCATATAGTCTTTTTCTTGAGCAAATTCATAGCCTATGTCATGCAAGAGTCCAAGAGTGTAGAGTTCTTCAGTTTCAGTGTTATTCATTTTATTGTTTTGTGCATAAAGCTTTAAATATTCTGCCACAGCAAAAATATGTTTTTTTCTATCCTCAGAAATCATGAGTCATCTCCTAAAAATTATATTTGAATTTTAACATAGAATTTTTTATATTTCAATAAAAAGTAAGCAAAAGTTTGCTATTAAGAGTAAGTCTCTGTATAATATTTTTAAAGTTAATCTTTTAAAAGGAGACTAAAATGAAATTTAGGGCAGAACTTATAACAGATTACAAACAAATAAATTTAGATAGGCTTTGCGAGTGGAACTATAATTGGTGGGGCGTTGAAGAAGAAAAATCAAAAGAATATGTTGAGCATTTTTTAAAATACTCTTTTCATAAAGATAAGCTTCCGCTTACTATTGTTGTTTTTAATGAGCAAAATGAAGAAGTGGCTATGTGTCAAATCACAATGCATGATCTTGATGTTCGCCCAGATATTTATCCATATTTAGCTAATCTTTATGTTCAAGAAGATTATCGTGGAAATGGTATTGTTAAACTTCTTATTGATAGGGCATTAAGTGAAGCCAAGAGATTAGGTTTAAGTGAACTATTTTTATATACAAAGCATGTTGGCTTATATGAAAAATATGGTTGGGAGTTTATTGGAGAAATAGATACATTTTTATTGCCAAGAATTCAAAGACTTTACAAAATTAATATAAAATAAAAAAGACCAAGTTTTTTGGTCTTTTTTATTTATACAATTCAATGTTAGAAGAATTTAAATTTTTATATTTTTGTTTTGTCAAAAATTATTATTTGGAGCGAATGATGGGAATCGAACCCACGACCTGAGCTTGGGAAGCTCATGTTTTACCATTAAACTACATTCGCATAAATATATAATAGTTGCGAGGTTTTATTTTGTCAAATTTTATTAATAATATTTTCTTTTGGAAATA
>CATLBG010000098.1 GCA_949878595.1 uncultured Clostridia bacterium | reverse complement strand
TAAGCTTAGAGAGAAATATTTCTATTCTGGTGAAAAGGAAAATGAAAGTGATGATGAAAAATAAATTTTTCTATATAAAAACTCCCAATTTAGGGGAGTTTTTTATATTATTTATTAGTTGATGGTTCCTTCTTCATCATTTTAATAAAAATTTTATTAATTTTAATTATTTGTCCAGAGTTGATTAGTATTGCACATATAGGTGCAATAATTTGATAGCCGGCAGCAATAATATAGACATATTCAATGTTTTTGGCACCTAAAAATGAAATATAGAAACAAGTCACTAACAGCCACCCAAATAATGAAAGTGTTATTGGATCAACTCTTCGTTTTATGCAACAAATAAATATAAACACACTAATATCCATTGCAGGAAGAATATAAACAAATAAGTGTGTAATGTTAAAGCTTTTAACGTCAATAGACTTCAAAACAAAAAAAGCAATGCACGCTGCCATAATAAGTATTGCATTTGCAAGTAGAAGCATATAAACTTTCCATCTTAGAGGGACACTTGTTTTTGTTTGAATGGCGTCCTTAGTATCACTTGCTATAGGGGAAAGTAATGTGTCAATTGAAATCCCAAAGATAGCAGCAAGTTTTTTTACTGTAAATATATCTGGCGTGGTTTCACCTCGTTCCCATTTAGAAACATTTTTGTTTGAATACTGAATTCTTTTGGCAAGTTCTGTTTGTGATATTTTTAATTTTTTTCTAAAAAAAGTTATGTTTTGTGCCAAAATATCTCTTTCTGTTTCTTCTGAATAATTACTCATAGAGATATCATTTTTTTGATTATCCATAGTATGTCTCCTAAATATATAGTTATTTTAGCATATTTTATTATATTTTAAAAGTAAAAATAGGCTATTTCGCTTAAAAAGAGATTTAGTTTTCTTTTAAAGCGACATGATTTTTAAAGTGTGGATAATTTTTATGCAAATTTACTTTCCAATTAGATTATAAATTGATTATACTATAAGCGTATTTAAGGAGAGAATTATTATGGATAAAATTCAAATATTTACAGATAGCACAACAAGTCTATCTCCAGAAGAGTGTAAAAAATTAAAAATTGAATATGTTGAAACATCTTATATGTTAGATGGAGATTTACATTCAGCATTTGATGCTGAAGAAGTTTCTCTACCAGAATTTTATAAAACACTTACAGAGATTAAATCTTGTTCAACAGGTTGCGTAAATCCAATAACATTTGAAGAGGCTTTTGAAAAATTTACTTCAAAGGGAATTAAGGTTTTGTATACTGGTCTATCAGCATCGCTTAGTTCAACATTTGAAAATGCAAAAATCGTTGCTGAAAAATTAAATAGCAAATATGGCAAAAAGATGGTTGCAGTTGTGGATAGTAGAAGTGCTAGTTATGGAACACTTGCTTTGATTGAAAGAGCGGAAGAACTGATTAAGAATGATATGACTCTTGAACAAATTGAAGAAGAATTAGATAAAGCTGCAAAATCTATGAGTGTAGCATTTGTTGCTCATGACCTTAACTTTATGTATCGTTCTGGAAGGTTAAATGCATTAGAAGCTGGTCTTGGAAAGCTATTTAAAATAGTTCCAATTGTTTATGTTAGTGAATCTGGCAAACTTAAGTTAGGTGATAAATGTCTTGGTTCAAAGCTTGCATACAAAACTCTTAAAACAAAATTTGTAAATTATATTCAAACTAAAGCTCACACAAAATGTTATATAACAAGTTGTGATATGCCAGAAGAAATTGAAGAATTAAAAAAATATATTTTAGAAAACACTAATTTAAAGGAAGAGGACATTAAAACAGGCTTAATAGATAAAACTCTTGCTTGTTGTTGTGGACCAAAAACAGTTGCAATTTTCTGTTTATAATTAAAAGCGAATAAAGATTCGCTTTTCTTTTTTCAAAAAAAAATATAAAATAGAATTCAAGGAGAATATTATGGAAAGAATTGCTGTTATTAAAGATGAAGATATTGGTGAGATATCAAAAAATAATAAAGAACCAAAAATTAGAATTGGTGCAAGGGGCATAGTTGTTCGCTTTGATGGCAAAATAGCATTATTTTTTGAAGAAAAGAAAGGTGATTATAAGCTTCCAGGTGGAGGAATTGAGGGAGATGAAATGCCAGAGCAAACTTTTGCTAGAGAGGTTTATGAGGAAGTTGGTTGTGAAGTTTGTGAAATTAAAGAGATTGCAACAATTGAAGAAGAGAGAAGTCATGCTGATTTTAAACAAATTTCTCATGTTTTTGTTTCAAAATTGAAAAAAGATTTAGAAGAATTACATTTAACTGCAAAAGAAAGAGTTTGGGGTGGCAACATGCGTTGGGTTGAACCAAAAGAAGCATTAGAGCTTGTTGAAAAAAGTTTTAATGAACTCAAAAATTTGACTGATGAAAACTTATATCATGTGAAATTTATGGTCATGAGAGATTATAAAATTTTAGATTATGCATTAAAAAATAATATATTATAAATTAAAAAATAAAAAACCACCTATATGGTGATTTTTTAAATGTTAAATTTACCTTTTAAAAGAGGAACACTTCCTTTTTCTGATCTCAAAAGTTTTTCATAGTTTAGCATAGATTTAGTTTCTGGCAAAACTGAAATAGGTGAATAATTTTCAAAAGATTTTTCCCCATTAAATGGAACATCTAAATCCTCTGAAGCAAATTGATTATGATAGTCAGACATTGAAAATATTATATTATTCTTAGAAATTTCAAACTCACTTTTTTCAGCTCCATATCTTAGGTCATGATGTTTTAAATTTTTTTTCTTGCAAGGAACAGTCCCTTCAATATTTTCCATAGAATGCCAATCAGTTTCAAATCCGGCAGATGCCAAAATATATAGATTTTTATCAAAAAGTTGACATTCGCAATCATTGAGCATTGTGCTATTTAAAGGACTATTTATTATTATTGTTTTTAAATCATTTTCAAGTGCAACATTTTCAGCAAGTTGAAGTGCAAGTTTTCCAATACCTTGATTTCTAGCTTGGTTAATAACGCTAAGGTTATTAATAGCAAGTTCATTATTTTCATTAACACTAAGCTCAAGTCTGCCAACAACAGGCAAGGCAAGAATGTTTAGATTATCTTTGCAAAGTTCATGAATATTAAGTTGAATTCCATTAAGAAGGTATGGAACTCTTGTAAAAACTATGATATGAGAGTTTTTATCACGAGAAATAAGAACAGGACTATTCTTAAATTCGCTTCTAATAAAGTCTGCAGTAACTTTATTTATTCTATTATTTTTTTGTCTTTCGTTTATGATTTGATTAATACTAATTTTTTCCATGAGTGAATTATATAACAAAATTTATAAAATTTCA
>CATLBG010000097.1 GCA_949878595.1 uncultured Clostridia bacterium | reverse complement strand
CTAAAATTTTATTGAATTAATATTTAAAATATGATACTCTAAAAACACTAGATAAATTAATTTTAGGAAGTGTTTATGTTGAAAGATGCTATTGAATTTTACTATAGAGCCGCTGAGCTAAAAGATATGCTAAGACAAGGGGCTGTTGTTTGGAATGTTAACAAAGACAGATATGAAAGTATTGCAGAACACACTTATGGCTGCATAATTTTGTCAATTGCCCTATGCTCTGAGCTTTCTATTGATGTGAACCTTGGAAGAGTTATTGAAATGCTTGCCATTCATGAATTTGAAGAACTTGCCATTGGAGATGTCACTCCCCTTAGTCACATCAACAAAGACGAACTGAAAAATGAAGCAAGACTTGCAGTGACAGAAATGCTTAAAAACTTAAATTTTAAAGATGAACTTTTAAGCTTGACAGATGAATTTAATTTAGCTAAAACAAGTGATGCCAAATTTGCTAAAGCAGTAGACAAACTTGAATGTGTTTTAGAATTTAAAAAATATCAGGATAAGGGTCAAGTTTCTCTTTCTCATTTAAAACCTGATATGCTTGAAAATAAAATTTTAAAAGAATATGTTGTCTCAGGAAAGTATGACCTTGCTGATATATTTTTCCTTTATCATATGCCAGCCTATGAGAGCTTTGGCATAGATGAAAATTTTTGGTTTTCAACTTTGAAGCCATTAAAACTAAACTAAATTACAAAAATATAAAGCCTTGAAACAAAAGGCTTTTTTATTGAATTATTTAATATGCTGTGATAAAATAAATTTATGGAAAAGAAAAAATTTAATCCAATGGTATTTATTATTTTATACTTAGCACTCAGTTTTGGCACAATAATTGCATCAATACTCACAAAGATAAGCTGGCTGATTACTTTTGGAATAGTTGTTTTGTTTGGTGGAGGTTTTGCTATTTCTCTAGCTGTGGTCATTGCTTTGTTTAAAAAATCAAATCAAAAAGTCAGTGAGTCAAATTATGATGCTAAACAAGATGATTCTATTTCAAAAGAAAAAGTCAATTCTAGCACTGGCATAGACAACAAATATAAGCTTGCAAATTATGAAATAGGAATGGTCATTAGAGAATATAAAGCTTCAAATAAAAAAGAGAAAATTTTAGGCACAATTCTACTTATATATTTGCTTGCACTTCCAATTGCAGCTATAATATTTATAAATCTAAGGATAGAACTTGGTTTCTTTATTTGTTTTGGTATTTTTGTTGGCTCAATAATTATTTTGGCAATAGGAAAAAAAATCAAAGAAAAAAGAGCCATGTCTACTAAAAAAATTAATAAAGATGCCCCAAGAGAAACTGCAACTGTAATTGTAACAACAGTTTCAAGTTTTAATACCTTTGGAACTGGCAGTGAAAGACTTGGCACATCAAGAATAACTTCCATGACTTATAAAGTTAGACTCAATGTTCATGGAAAAGAAATTGTCACCTATAGCAGAGATTTTTATAATGAGGGCGAAAAAGTTAAGGTTATTTTAAGCAAAAATGGCAAAAATGCAACTATTGTCAATGAACCAATTGATGAAGAAATTGAAAATGATTAATATCAAAATATCTGAAAATTCTCTTAAACTATATTATACATCAACCACATTAAATATATTTTCTTGCTAAAAAAGAAATATGTTGATATAATCTTTATATATTAATTTATTCTGATATCTTTATGTTATCATAATTTTTTTAATATATCACACTAAGGATAAAAATGAAAAAATATATAAACTTTATAATAAGCATAGGCTTTTCTCTATGCTTAATACTTTTCGTGGGCTGCAAAGGCACACAAAAATTTGATGAAACACAAAATATTAAAGACTCTGGAACAAAAAACTATTATAAAAAAATCGGATATGTTCCCCTTACTCTATCTAGCGATTTAAAAGCGAATGGTGATATAGTTTACTTTGAAGATGGAACAACATATGTTAAATTGAATTCTAAAATTTCCATAAATGTAAATAACAAATACTTTGCCAATTCTAATTTCCCAGCAGCAGATATAACTAACAACAAACTCCTGTCTGGTTTAAAAATTAATGGCAAAGTATTTTTGATTAGTGAAATTGATTGCAATAATTTGCTTATAACTGAAAGCACTTCTATCTATCCAATATTTGAAAACTTTGAAGTTATTGGTTTTGCTGTAACAATTTCTGAAGACAGACATCCAAATAACGAAACAATTTTTAATAGTGATAATTTGTTTTATGTAATCACAAAAGATTATTCTGATATTGTTAATCTAACAGAAAATAATTTGAAATTTAATATTAGAAACAACTTAAAAATAAGCAATGGAAATATTTTAAATTTCAATTTGACAATAGAACTATCTACTTTGGATTTAGATTGCAAAACACACCTCTTGCTCAAAACAAATCAGAATAAATTTTATTTATATGAAATTAAAGATAATTATTTTTCTTGTGATGAATATAAAGTTTCAATTAACTTTACTGAAGATTTAACTACAACTGAAAACATAAAAAAATAGGAGAATAAATCTCTCCTATTTTTATTTTAATTTATAAACTTCTACTCCCTCAATATAAGTGCTTAAGATAGTGCTATTATAAAAATTATTTAAATCAAACTTGTCTAACACAATAAAATTTGCAAGCTTACCATTTTCTAGTGACCCTTTGTGAGCATCATCAAATGCCAAATATGCTGAATATGTAAATAACGATTTAAATGCAATTTCAGTGCAAATTCTTTGTTTCTTACCTAAAATTTTTCCATCTAAAAAATTTCTATTTACAGCATACTTCGCAAGAATAAAACTATTATTTATATTTAATTTATTTGAACAAAGCAAAAATTTTACTCCAACTTTTTCAGCCCAAGCTACAGGTTGAAAAAGTTTTATTCTTCTTCCAATATTTCTAATAAACTGTTTTCCACTCTCTATATCTGATATCTTAAACAGCGTAGACACAGAAAGAGCTTTTAATTTTTCTAGCTGAGTTTTAGATACAAGATTGCAGTTTGCAATTATTGGTCTAATTAAATATTCCAAATCTCTATCCTTTACCTGCTCGCTAAACGCTTCAATAAATTCTTCAACTGCTCTATCACCACTGGCAGAAACAACAAGCTGTTTTTTTTCATCTAACGCTGCTTTAATTAAAAATGATAATTGTTCAAAACCAACATTTGAAGAGCCAATATATTTTCCTTCATGCTTATAAGGTTTATTTAACCATGCTTTTTTTTGAAGAAGTTCTCCATCAATTTCAAGATAATATCCACCAAGTCTAAAGTGATTTTTATATTTTCTATAAGACCTGCAGTTATCATCCATAATACTTTTAAAATTAATAATGTCAACATAACCAACAACATCAA
>CATLBG010000096.1 GCA_949878595.1 uncultured Clostridia bacterium | reverse complement strand
CTCTAATCTTTTTAATATATTTTTGATAAGTCATCTTTTTCTTATCTGTGCGTCGCATATAAATTCTATAAATTGCATCAGCAACAATACAAAGAACACCAAGCCAAATAAATCTGAAAGTTATTGAACCAAAAAATTCATTGCCAGAATAATGAGGGATTGTCTTTCCAAAAACTGTTCCAATAGATAAAAATTCTAATACAAAAGCATAGATAAATAACAAAAGTGAAAACAACACTGAATCCATAAATACTTTTGGAAGATAGTGTGGAACAACAGATTTTGTTTCTATAAAGTAAACGTCAATACAAAGACATACTGTTGTTAAAACCGCAAAAAAGTGGTAATCAGATGAACTTAAATCCCATAAACTCACATCTTTAAGCAAAAAGTTAATAATTGTAATAATGAAAGTTGAAAGTATTGCTGTTATAAATATCTTTACATTTCTACTCATAAATTTGCTAAAAACAAAGCAAACAATTGATGAAATAATAAAACATATTGATGTTGCAAGCATATAAAATAATGCCTGTGTTGCACTTTGAACCACAAGTAGGAGTGGACAGATTGCAAGCACAATTACTTGAATGATGTTATGTTCAATATTAGTTTTTACGTGCATATCTATAACCTCCTATTGAGATTGGTCTTAACACAAAATACTTATCCATAAATGGAACAAGCATATTCATAAAGAGTGCAACAGCAAATACTGTATTTTCTCCAAGCAATCCTGTATTCCAAATTGCAGCAGAAATCGCACCAAAACCTATTGAATAAACCAACTTACCCAAAAAGTTGTTTGGTGATGAGTTTGGATCAGTTATAACAAAAATTGAAACAAAGATAAACGAGCCTGAGAACAAGTTTATAACTGCAGTCTCCAAGCTACTTAAACAAATGCTTACAATAAAGTAACTAAGAATAGACAAAAGTGTGATTCTTGCATCTAATATTCTTAATATTGCAAGAACAACAAAACAAATAAGCAGCATGATTATGAAAGTAGTTCCTATACCACCCGTTCCCTTACCTATAAGTAAATCTAAAATATTGTTAGAACCACCTGCAGTGAGCGAAGCATATTCTTCACCAAAAACCGTTACTTTATATAACTCTGATGAGAGTGCAGGAAAAATTATTCCAGCAAAACATCTTCCAGTGCAAGCTGGATTGAAAAGATTTCTTCCAAGACCACCAAAACACATTTTAACCACAAACACTGAAACGAATGCAGCAAGTGAAACAACATATATTGGTGTTCCTACTGGAAGTGACAGTGCAAGCACCAATCCAGTAACTAAAAACGAAAGGTTATCTATAAAAACCTTCTTGCTATTTAGAATATTATACAAAAATTCTGATGCAGCACAACTAACTATGCAAATGCCAATAATAAGCAATGCACCTAAACCAAATTGAACTATGCCATAAATTGCTGGAAAAACTAATGCTAGTGCAACATATAAAAACATTTTGTTAACATCGTTTTTGCTATGAATGAATGGCGAACTTGAAACTATAAACTCATTATTCATTACTTGCCACCATTTTTAATCCTTCCATAATATTTTGCATCAATAATACGTTGAGTTAAAAACCTTTTAGATGGACAAACATATGAACAGCAACCACACTCAATGCAAGAGTTAATCTTTAAATGTTCTAGCTCATTTGTATCACCATCAAGAAATGCACCTTCAATTCTTTTTGGATCAAGGAACATTGGACAAACATCACTACACTTTCCACAAGAAATGCAGTTAAATTCTCCAGTCTCTGCATATTCATTGAACTCTAAAAAAAGTATTGTATTTGTTGTGAGTGAAATGGAAATATCCATATTATATTCTGCTTTGCCTTTAAGCAGGCTTCCATCAATAATTTTCATTTGAGCTTCTTTGTTTGGAATGCCAACAAAGTCAATTAAGTTTTCAAAAGACACACCATTTTGAATTGAATAATTTCCCTTTCTAATAACATTATCACCATCAATTGTAACAATTTTTCTTGTCACTGGTTTGTTAAACTCAACTGCACGGCAGAAATTATAACAAGATTCTGCAGTTTCAATTGTTATTCCAAGTTCTAGGAATGAAGTTTTTTTGCTAACAGATTTTCCAGTTAAAAGTTTTGTTAAAATATATTGATTATCAAATGGATATTTGAATGGAATAAACTTTATTTTAAAATCATAGTTTTTCTTTGTTTCTGATATGTGTTTCTTAAGTTTTTTAGCCAAATCTGCGTTTTCTTCAGTAAACACAAAAGTCACATAAGGTGCATTTGTAATATTCATAAAATACTTTGCACCATTAACAACCTCTTCCATTTTAAACTCTGCTAATGTTTCATTAACTGAATTTATTGGATCTGTGCTATCCATCAAAATGAAAAGTGTTTTATAACTTCTTGAACCAGTATAGCTATATTTTAAATATGATGGAAGATTAGACAAACCATCAATAATGCCAGCTTGTTTTAATCTTTGAATCAAAGTAACATCACTAACTGAGCCAATATCTGGCAAATCTTGTATTTCATTCTTTCCATCATTCATAATCAAAATATGTTTACAATAACCACCATCTGAGGTGATTTTATCAAAGATATTTAAAACTCTTCCACTAACTGGAGAATATATATTTAATCCAAAATTTCCAGAAGGTTTTCCAATGAGAGTTCCCTCTTTTACTTCATCGCCAATATTAACAACTGGTTCTGACTCACTGATGTTTTTTACCTTCATTGGAACATTATAAAAATCCATTGGTCTAAGTGGAGTCACATCTATACCAACAGTCTTTTTGTTATGTAGAAAAGAAACACCTTTAAAGTTTACTAATCTCATGCTAACCTCTATAGAAATATTTTAGCAAAATTAGCATTTAATGTAAAACAAAATTAAAGGGGTTTATTAATTTACTTTGCCTTTTTTTTACACATAGAAATAATAGTTTTTACGAAGTAAAATATTCCAACCAAAATTATGAAACAAGCAAAGCAAATTCTAAGTACCTCTGAGCTTGTTTTTATTGCGAATAAGCTTGCAAAAAATGCAATGATTGTTGCTGGAATGCTAATGCAAATTAGTGCTCTAAAATCTATTAATCCATTCTTAATATAAACTATAAAACAAATACTCGCTAAAAGCACAAAACAAACAACATTTGTTGATTGACAAATTATTTGTTCTACACCAAAAAATATGGAGAGAATGGGAATTAAAAAAGTTCCACCACCCATACCCATTCCAGCAAAAATTCCTGAAAAACATGAAGCGAATAGCAAAAGTAAAATTTGCATAATTTTCCTTTAAAACGCATTTTTTGAATTGTTTTTTATATATATTTCTTATTATTTTGCGTTTTTTAAAATACAATCATAAATATTCCAGCCAAAATTAAGACACCTGCAAAGACTAAATCTATAATATTATTC
>CATLBG010000095.1 GCA_949878595.1 uncultured Clostridia bacterium | reverse complement strand
TTTAATTTAACAAAAATAAAAATAGTTATCAGCCTGAGCAAGGTTAAATGGTTTCAATTTTTAAAAATTTATATTTAAAAATTATGTCATAGTGTCAAGACAAGCCGCCAAAATCATGTTATAATAAGCTTAAGCGAAGTGGGTGGGGTTAATTGTTAAGAAGGGGCTTGAAAACACCATAAAATATTTTATATATTTTTGTTGACAAAACCATGAGTTTATGATATTATACTCATGTTTATTGAAGAGAAAGAACACTTTCCACCAAGCGAATGAAAGATTTTGCTTAGGTCAAATATAATATGATTATTCCCAAAATATCGGCATAAATGGGCTGTGTGCTCATCTTATGCAGCATAATTTGGCTTATTATATGTGAGTGGATTTTCTTTGAAATAACCACTCACTTTTTTAATGCAAAGTGAAATAAAAATTTTTAGGAGATTTATGGCAGTAAAGCACGAAACACAAATCAACTCAGAAATTCGTGACCCAGAAGTAAGAGTAGTTGGCTCAGACGGAGCTCAACTCGGAATTATGAGCTCAAGAGCAGCAAACGAACTTGCAGAAAAAGAGGGATTAGACCTCGTAAAAATTTCACCAAGTGCAGTTCCACCAGTTTGCAAAATCATGGATTATGGCAAATATCTTTTTGACAAAACCAAAAAAGAAAAGGAACAACGCAAAAATCAAAAGATTGTTTTGCTTAAAGAAGTTCAACTTTCAATGACAATTGAGCAACATGACATTGATATTAAGGCGAAAAATGCAACAAAGTTTTTGCTTAATGGCGACAAAGTTAAGGTTTCTATCCGTATGAGCGGCAGACAGCAAGCTTATAGTGATAGAGGCATTGAAACAGAAAATACTTTTGCAGAAAGCCTTTCTGAAATTGCTGTGATTGAAAAACCAGCCAAGGTTGAGGGCAGACACATTATCATGATTTTAGCCCCAAAAAATGCTAAAAAATAAACCATAAAGATTCAAAAACAGGTTATAGGAGGAAAATTATTATGCCAAAACAAAAAAATAGCAGTGCCGCAAAAAAGAGATTTAGAGTAACACCAAGCGGCAAAGTAAAAAGAGGTCATCAAAACAAAAGACACCTTTTATCAACTAAAGAAACCGGAAGAAAGAGAGTTCTTCGTCAAGGTGCATATGTTGAAGGAAAACAAGTTAAAACCGTTAAGGTGCTTGTAGGAAATCAGGACTAAGTAAGGAGGAAGGACAGTTATGAGAATTAAAAGAAGTGTAAATGCTCACAAAAAAAGAGTTAAAGTTTTAAAATCAGCAAAAGGCTACTATGGTTCAAAGAGCAAACTCTATAGAGTTGCAAATGAAGCCGTTATGAAGAGTGGCAACTATGCTTACATTGGCAGAAGACAAAAAAAGAGAGATTTCAGAAGACTTTGGAATGCAAGAATCAATGCAGAAGCTAGAGTTAATGGTCTTTCATACAGCAATTTAATTCATGGACTTAAACTTGCTAATATTGAACTTAACAGAAAAGTTCTTGCAGACCTTGCAGTTTCTGATAAAAATGCTTTTGCTAAAGTATGCGAACAAGCAAAAGCAGCATTAAAAGGCTAAATTTCAGCACATTGGTGCGTTCTTAAAAAAAATTCCTACCAGTCATGTACTTCTTTGTATACTCCTGTGTAGGAATTTTTTATTGCCTTCAACTGCACTAAAATTTAACCTTTTAAAAACAAACAAGCGAATTATGCTTGCCTATTCATTCAGAGTTTTATTATAATAAACTTGTCATCTTGAGCTTGTCGAAGGATTCAATCCTCATAAAAAGGAGTGCATATGAACGGTGAAATTATTTCAAGTTTAGATAATCCCATGATTAAAGAGGCAAGAAGCTTAAATGATAAAAAATTTAGGCGTTTTTATGGGAAATTTTTGATAGATGGTGAAAAACTTGTCTATGAAGCAGTTTGTGGAGCAATTGAAGTTGACAAGATTTTTGTTGATGCAGAAAAAATGTCTGACTTTGGCTATATTTTAGAACGCTTTGATGGCAAGCTAGTTCCAGTTACTAAAAAAGTAATAAATAGTTTATCTGAAAATGTAACTCCTCAAGGCATAATTGCAGAGGTTATAATGCGAGAAACAGTTGAATTTTGCCCTGAAAAAGGTCAGCCTATCTTGATTTTAGATAGAATTCAAGACCCTGGCAATCTTGGCACAATAATTAGAACTGCTTCAGCAACTGGCTTTGAAACAATAGTTTTAATTGACACAGCTGATGCATATTCTCCAAAGGTCATTAGAAGTTCAAGTGGTGGAATTTTATATCTTGATATTTTTAGAATGAGTGAAAAAGAGATAATTTCATATTGCGAAAAAGAAGATATTTCAATTTTGGTTGCAGATATGGCAGGTATAAATGTGTTTAAGGCAGATGGAATAGGTAAAAACTTTGCCTTAGTTATAGGTAACGAAGGTCAGGGCGTTAGCGAAACCTTTAAAGAGAGGGGTAGAAGCATTTCTCTACCAATGAAAAGCCAAATGGAATCACTAAACGCAGGTGTTTCAGCAAGCGTATTAATGTATATTTTGCTTGGTGACAACATTTAGTGTGTTTAAAATACAATAGCAATCAAAAATATTTGATTAATTGATAAATTTTAATTATAATATAATAGTAAATTTAATTTCGGAGGATTATATGAGCGGACACTCAAAATGGCACAATATTCAAGCAACAAAAAACAAAGCAGACGCTGCAAGAGGCAAAATTTTCACAAAAATAGGTCGTGAAATTGCAGTTGCAGTCAAACTTGGTGGCCCAGACCCTAACATAAATAGCAAACTTTATGATGTTATCCAAAAGGCAAAACAAAACAATATGCCAAATGAAAATATTCAAAGGTCAATCAAGAAAGCAGCTGGTGGCGAAGATGGTGGCAACTATGATAGCGTAACATACGAAGGCTATGGCAGCCATGGTGTTGCATTTATTGTTGAATGCTTAACAGACAACAGAAACAGAACAGCAGCAGATGTTCGCCATTTGTTTGATAAATATGGTGGCAGTCTTGGCACTGCAGGCAGCGTTACTTATATGTTTGAATATAAGGGCGTTATTGTTATTGATAAAAAGAAGGCAAGTGAAGATGAGGTTATGATGCTTGCACTAGATAGTGGTGCAGACGATGTCACAAGTGACGATGAATGCTATGAAATTGTAACAAGACCAGATGCTCTTCATGCTGTTGTTAAGGCTTTTGAAGATGCAAATATTGAACTTTTATCAAGTGAAACAAGTTTTGTTCCACAAAATGAGATTGATTTAAACAAAGAAGCAGCAATTTCAATTAGTAAGCTTGTTGTGGCTCTAGAAGACCTAGACGATGTTCAAAATGTATACACAAATGCTAACCTTGAACTTTTAGAAGATTAAACCAAATATAAAGATATTTAATAAAAGGTATAAATTAA
>CATLBG010000094.1 GCA_949878595.1 uncultured Clostridia bacterium | reverse complement strand
AATATTTTATGATATTTCAGATGTAGTTGTTTTTGTGGGACCATGCAGCAGTGGAAAATCAACAATTTCTACTTTCATTTCAGGCTCTAATGATAGACTTGATGTGGATAGTTTAATTAAATATCTTGGATTTGGTGATAGTGTCCATTATGAAGAGCTTTATGAAAACTTAGAAGATTTTGTTCGAAATGGATTATATAAAATCTATGATTTTGGTGGTTCAACTCTTAGCACACTTCCACCAGAGATTAGGCAAAAGTTTTTTGACTTGTTTAAAGGAGCGAGAGTTTATAATATTCGTCCTTCAAAATCAAACGATTTTAGTTTTAAATTTTTGAAAAGAATTATTATGTCAGAAAAAGGAACTTCTAATGAAAGGAAACAAGAACTGGTAAGAGATATGCTATATGATTTAGAAAGTGGTATTTTAGAAAAATTTCAAACAGAGCCTACAATTTATACCTTAGAAAGATTGCATATGAATAAAAAATTACAAAATCCTTTTGTTTTGCCAAGTTCTATTAGACAAGAATATAGAAAAGGACTCATAAAGCTTTCAAATGAACTAAAAGAGGAAATATTTGGAAAAAATTCAGGGCAAATGGGTGATTAAGCTTGGTAATAAATAACATAAAAATAAAAACAACCTTACTAAGGTTGTTTTTTATTGTGGTTGAAGTTCTGAAAGCATTGTTTCATATTTGCTTATTTCGTTTGAAATATTTTTTTGTCTGAACTTTAAGATTGCAATGTGATTTGATCTTACATTAATTTCTTGCATTAAAAGCGTTTCATCTTCAAATATTGATTGCCAAACTAATTGATTTTCTTCACTTGAATTTTGTTTAAAAACTTCAAAAGCAGCTTTTCTTGCTTCTGGTTTGCCAGCTTTAAGTTCTTTTAAACTTTCCATTTCATCACAAAGCTTAATTATATCTTTGCTATAGTTTCCAAGTTCAATATAAAGAGCAGTTATTTTTGCTTCAATTGTTTCTGCATCTAATTTTGCCATATTTTTTTCCTCCAAATGATATCTACAACCAGAAGAGTATATAATATTAAATAAAATTTTTCAAGTATTATTTTAAAAATAAATTAAATAATTATTCACCAAATTGTTTTGGGCTATTCAAACTTTTTATCTTAGCAATTTGTTTTGAAATCTTCAAAATTTTTCTTTTTGTTTTTTCAATGTCATTTTTTATGCTTGAACAAGCCAAACTATACATGCTGCTTCCATTTTCACAAATATCAGAACGACTATAGTCACTTGGATTAATTAAATATCCAAAGTTAACACCAATTCCACCAGTTGTTTTGTTATCTAAAATTTCATCAAGTTCTCTTTCAAAAATTTTAAGTTTTTCTTCCTCTGTTGCAAGTTCAGCTTGCAAATCTATTAAACTTTTTTTCATTTTACACTCCCAATTTATGTTACTCTATAATTATATTGCTAAAAATAAAAGCTGTCAATATGCTTTAAAAAATTAAAATAAAAAAACTCAGAAATTTCTGAGCTCTTATTTAAATTTTTTCTGGTGGATTTTGATTAACCTCTGTTTCAGATAAGCCAGAGTTTGCTAAATCTAATTTATCGTATAGTTCTATAATACTTTCATTGAATTTATCTAAAGCACTATATTGTCTCTCTAGTTCTTCATTAATTTCTAGCAAGAGAACATCGTCTCCAGGGATCCCCTTATTTCTTTCTATTCTCGCAAGAATATTTCTAATAATTGTTGTGTTAACTTCAATTCCACCATTTACTGCTATGACTTTGCGTTTGAGATCAATAATTTGATTTTTAATTTGTCTTATTATTTGTTTATTGTTTTCCATAATTGACTCCTAGTAATTTCCAAATTGATTTTGAATAGATTTTAAATACTCAAGATGCAACTCAATGCCTTTAATTACATCTGCAGCAAGAGTGTTTAGTAAATTTAGTGTGGCTTGGTCTAAATTCTTTTCAGCTATATCTAAATTTTCTAAAGTTTTTGGGCTAACGATTTTTCCAGAATCATAAATTGGAGGCTTTTGTGTAACCGCTACATCTTCAATACTGTTAGGATAGCGTTTAATTCTCTTTTTTAATGATTTTAAAGTTTTTTCTAATTTATCAACACTTCTTATTCCAATTGTTTTATTTTCTATATTTACAAGTTCAGATATTTCATTATAAATTTGATTTACGGATAAATAATTACTCATAATTTTCTTCCTCTATACTTATTATATATTAATTAATTTTAAAATTCAAGAGTCATTTTAAAATTGTCTATACAAAAAAAGAGCGAAAGTCTCGCTCTTTTATGCTTTGAATACATATTTAAAACCATTCCAAATATCAACGAAGAAATTTTTAATTCCGGCAAAGAAACCATCTTCAAAAATTTGTGTGAGCATTTCAATTCCATAGCCTTCGTTTGCAAATAAGAAATATATTGTAAATAATGTTGTAAATAGAATAAAGATAACCAAAAATATAATTCCAATAATTTTTAATGCTTTCATAATTTCCTCCTTTAGTTAGATTGATTTGCAGCATTTCTTTTTTCAACAAAGTTTGTTGTGTATGCTACACCATTTATTTTAAGGTCGTTCAAGATTAATATTTGTCTAGATGCACTTATAAAGTTTTTAGCGGTATATTTTGAATTAAATCTATTAAATGTTGTGGTTTTTGGATAAGCTGTTGGAAGCTTAAGTTTAGGAATAATAAGTTTTGTTACTTTTCCATGCTGTTTAGTTATGTTAATTCTCTCACTAACAAGCCTTTCAGCGTGTTTGGTTGCAGAAATAATTTGAGGCTTTGTGCTATTATCAGTAACATTTATTATAAGCTTAGATTTGCCTGCATACTTTCTAAATTCTGTTTTTCTAATAGTTTCGGCAATCATGTAGTTTTCATAAGTTTTGTCAAACGGAATAATTTCATCTGAGCTATTAATGTGTTCTGTAATTTTTTTTATATTTTGAACTGCAGACATCGTATCTTTTTCAGAATTGTCTAACATTTCACTGAAATAGCTAACAATATCAAGAGTTTTTAAAAGTAGATAGGGAGCACCATCTTTATAGAAAACTTTTTCTGATTGAGCGAAGTAAGATTTATTATAGATTTCAGCAATAGTTACAAAGTTTGGAGATATGGTTTCATATGAATCAAAAAATTGTTTTGTTTGTTTCCTAAACATATAACTATAGTTTTTGATTTCTTTAAAATAAAATTCTAGAAAACTAAGAGGGACTTCTTTATTTTTATAGACTTCAACATATTTTTTGAGTGCCTGCTGAAAAATTGCCTGAACAATTGTCATATTTTCTGGCAAAGCTAAAAAAGTTTCATCTGAGGGAAGTTCTATATTATAAACTCCATTAGCAATCATAATAGTCTCCTATATATATTATAAATGTTAATAAAAGTAAATTCAAGTAAAAATATAGAAAATAATTTGTTTTTTTT
>CATLBG010000093.1 GCA_949878595.1 uncultured Clostridia bacterium | reverse complement strand
CACACCAAATCTTTCAAGTCAATATTCAAGCTAAATAATTTTATAAACATTCTTATAACAAAAAAGCAAGCAAATTGCCTGCTTATTTTTAATATTGAATTCCCCAGAGAACTAGGTTTTTTGCAGTTTTGCCACAAACAACACATTTGTCTGTAAGTGGTTTAACTCCTTCCAAAATACAACGTGACTTTGTGCCGCGAATCTCTTTAATTCTAACTTCACACTCAGGATCACCACACCAGTCAGCCTTGATAAAACCAGGAGTTTTGTTCATAATATCAGCAAACTCTTCAAATGTCTTTGCTTCATAAGTCATCTCATCTCTTCTCTTTGTGGCTCTTGCAAGCAAGTTATCTTGAATATCAGAAAGTAGAGCCTGAATTTCAGTCACTATATCGGCATCTTTTGATATTTGAACTTTTTCTTTAGTATCACGTCTAGATAGCGTAATCTGCCCATTTTCAAGGTCTCTCATTCCAACTTCAATTCTTGCAGGAACTCCAAGCACTTCAGATTCTGCAAACTTGAAACCTGCTGATGTTTGGTCATTATCATCAAGTTCTACTGATATTCCTGCGGCCTTGAGTTTTTCAAAATAACTTTTACAAATTTCAAGCACCTGAGGCTCTAATTTAATAGGAATAATTCTAACTTGAATTGGAGCAATCTTTGGTGGAAGAACCAAGCCGTCATCATCACCATGCACCATAATAAGTGCTCCAATCATACGGCTGCTAACCCCCCAAGATGTTTGATAGGCATATTCAAATTCATTTGCTCTGTTCAAAAATTTAATGTCATATGCCTTTGAAAATTTTTGACCAAAATAATGGCTTGTACCTGATTGTAGCGATACACCATTATACATAAGTGCTTCAATAGTAAGTGTATATTCTGCACCAGCAAATTTTTCCTTTTCTGTCTTTCTTCCAGAAATTACTGGAATTGCAAGATAGTCTCTAAAAAAGGTTTCATATACGCCAAGCATATCTCTTGTTTCTTTTTCGGCTTCTGCTTGAGTTTCGTGAATTGTGTGACCCTCTTGCCACCAAAACTCACGACTTCTTAAAAATGGTCTAGTTTCCTTTTCCCAACGCATAACTGAACACCACTGATTATATTTTAGTGGCAAATCTCTATAAGAGCTAACCACATCAGAATAATAATCACTAAAAAGTGTTTCGCTAGTAGGACGAATACACATACGCTCTTCAAGTTGCTTGCTTCCACCCATAGTTACCCATGCTGCCTCAGGAGCAAAACCATCAATAAGTTCGCCTTCTTTCTTCATTAGATTTTCAGGAATAAGCATAGGCATAGCCACATTCTTATGACCAGTTTCTTTGAACATTCTGTCTAAGTTTTTTTGTATATTTTCCCAAATAGCATATCCGTTTGGCTCAAGGATAATGCAGCCTTTAACATTTGAATATCTTGATAGCCTTGCAGCATTAACAACATCTGTATACCACTTAGCAAAATCTAGGTCTCTGCCAGTAATTTTTTTGTTTGCCATAATTTCTCCTTAATTTAAGATTGCCTTTATTCTTCTTATGCCAGAAGATGAGCTTTCCTCTTTAACAATTTTAAAGTGATGAAGCTCTTCTGTATTTTTAACATGTGGTCCACCACAAATTTGCTTATCTACATCACCAATAGTATAAACTTTAACTTTTTCACCATATTTTGCATCAAACACGCCATGTGCTCCTTGTGCTTTTGCTTCTTCTAAAGTTAGTTCTTCACATGTAACATCAAGTTTTCTTTCAATAGCTTTGTTTACAAAGCTCTCAAGCTCTGCAATTTCTTCTGGTGTCATCTTATGATCTAAGTTAAAGTCAAAACGAAGTCTTTCTGGAGTAATATTAGAACCCTTTTGAATAACTTCTTTTCCAAACATAACTTTTAAACCTGCAAGCATAATGTGAGTTGCTGTGTGAAGCTTAACATTTTCATAAGATGAGTCAGCCAGACCTCCCTTAAATGCACCAGCAGATGCAGTTCTGCTTAGTTCTTGGTGAGCAGTGAAAGCCTCATTATAGCCAGCCATATCAACAGCATAGCCACGCTCTTTTGCCATTTCATTAGTTAGCTCTACTGGGAACCCAAAGGTATCAAACAATCTAAATGCAGCTTTGCCACTTATGATATTTTCAACAATTTCACCTTCTTTTGCAAATTGTTTATGTCTTTCAATTCCAGCTATCACCTTGTCAAACTCTTTATGCCCAAGGTCAAGAGCCTTTGCAAATTTTTCAACTTCTATGTTAAGTTCAGTTTTAATAAACTCTCTATTTTTTACAAGAATATCATAGTCATATGAATAATAATCAACATATTTATCAACAATATCAGCAAAAACAGCAGTATCTAAACCAATCTTTCTTGCATGATTAACACTGCGTCTGATAAATCTTCTTAAGATATACCCTTGACCCACGTTTGATGGCTTAACAGCTTTTTCATCACCCAAGATAAATATTGCACTTCTAAGGTGGTCAGCAAGAATTCTATAAGATCTAACTGTTTCATCAGAATTTTTAATTTCTGCCTTTTCACTCATAAAATCAATGATTTCTTTAAAAATGCCAACATCATAGCTAGATTTAACACCATTTAGCACACAAATTGTTCTTTCAACACCCATGCCAGTATCAATATTAGGGTTTTCAAGAAGTTTAGCTTTTTCACCTATATTGTCTACTCTATATTGCATGAAAACATCATTCCAAATTTCATTATATTTTCCACAATGACAACCAGGCTTACAATCTGGGCAGCACTTTGGCTTGCCAGAGTCATAAAACATTTCGCTGTCTGGTCCACATGGTCCAATTCCGCTACCAAGAGCCCACCAATTATCCTCTTTTGGGTTAAAATAAATATGGTCTTCAGCAATTCCACACTCTTTCCAAGTTTTTGCAGCAACTTCATCTCTTGGAGCAACTTCATCACCTGCAAACACAGTTACAGAAAGTTTATCTGATGGAATGCCAAGATAATCTTTGCTAGTTAAAAATTCAAACGAAAGTTTAATCATATCTTCTTTCGGACAAGAGCCTAAAAACCAATTTCCGAGCATTTCAAAAAAAGTGTTATGATTATAATCTCCAACATCATCAATATCTCCAGTTCTTATACATCTTTGAGTATCAAAAAGTCTGTTACCCTGAGGGTGTTTTTCTCCTAAAAGATATGGAACTAATGGGTGCATTCCAGCTGTGGTAAAAAGCACAGTTGGATCATTTTCCGGAATAACTGAGCTATTTGAAATTTGTTTAAAACCATGTTTTGTGAAAAAGTCTTTCCAAAGACTTTTAAGTTGTCTGTCTGTAATCATAATTTTCCTTCTTTAATAATAATACATTTTGTATTATATATATAATATATCAAAAAATCAATCAAAAGATTAAATTTAGCAAAAAATGCAATAAAAAAACTCCCAAGTTCTGGGAGTTTTTTATTAAC
>CATLBG010000092.1 GCA_949878595.1 uncultured Clostridia bacterium | reverse complement strand
TCAAACTCATTATCTGCCTCAATAACAAAATCAATTTCAAGCCCCTTGTTTAAAAAAGAAACTTCTTGCAAATGTTCTTTAATTGTGCTTGGGTTAAATTCTATAGTTTCAAAAATTCTATCATCTGGCATAAATGTAACAGAAGTTCCACTTGTTGTGCTAACACCAACTTCTTTAAGTGAATACTTTGGAACACCACCCTTTACTTTGCCATGACCATCTTCTTTGCTTTCAAATTCTTGAATATATTTTTTACCATCTCTGCAAACCTCAATTTTGAGCCACCTAGAGAGTGCATTAACAACCGATGCACCAACGCCGTGAAGTCCACCAGAATATGCATAGTTATCATTATTAAATTTTCCACCCGCATGAAGTTCTGTAAAAACAACTTCCGCAGCTGACACCTTTTTAACTGGGTGCTCTGCTACTGGAATTCCCCTTCCATTATCTTCAATTGTAACAGAACCATTTTTGTGAAGTGTAACAATAATTCTTGAGCAATAGCCATTTGCTGCTTCATCAACAGAGTTGTCAACTATCTCCCAAACAAGGTGATGAAGTCCTTTTGGTCCAGTTGTTCCTATATACATACCAGGTCTAAGTCTAACTGCGTCAAGACCTTCAAGAATCTGAATATCTTTAGCTTCATAAGATTTAACCTTTTTTTCATTTTTTGAATTTTCTAAGCCATTTTCATTTGTTGCTGCCATAAAATCCCCCCAATATCTATCTATAAAAATTATAACAAATAAAGACTTTTTTTTGCAAACAAAAATTCACAAAAACAAAAAAATAAGGGCTTTTGCCCTTATTAATACATTTCTTCTATCTCTTTCTGTTTTCTCTCAAGTGGATTATTATCACCAAAAAATATAACATTTTCATTAGCATTAAAATTAATCTTGCCGTCATCATTAAATTTAATCATAAACTCTATTGGAGAATTTATTGCCTTGGTTTTTCCTAAAACAGAAAACTTCAGAAGATTATTAGATAAGTTTATAGTTAAAGTAGAAAATTGTTTTTCTTCCTCTCTCATTTGACCAGAATAATTTCTATAGATTGTGAAACCTTCTGTAGTTCTAAAAATGTTATACTTAACAACTGTTCTGCCATCTTCAGCAGATGCATCTAATGTGATATGTTCGCCGCTATTTGTAATATTAATGTTTAATGGCATACCATTATTTGCATAAAACTTTGAGAAATCTCCACCATTATTATTAATTTTCTCAGAAACATTACTTAATCTATTTTTTTGATAAATAGTTTCAACTAGAATTCTAAAAACCTCATTTAGTCTAAGTTCCTCAGAAAAGCCAACAGCCTCTTTTGCCTTTAAATAGAGGTCATTAAAGATAATTTCTTTCCCCTCATTTGAAAGTTCATTTGAAACTTTTATATTATTACTCTTTAAAATAACCTGAAGCAAGTCATAAAATTCTAACTGCTCTTCAGTTAATGCAGGAAAAACATTATGACTTCTGCCATTAATTATATCTGCATTTTTTATATGAGTTCTGTTATAAACTGATACCCCATCTTTAAACATATATTCTTCAGAACATCTTTCAAAATTTTTCGACTCAGAATCTTCTCCAGATTTGTATCTAGCCTTAAAAATATAAGCACCCTCTTTCTTTTCCTGTTTCATTTTGAAAAATGAAGTTTCTTCTCCATTTCTATAAAAATATATAGCTGGAAAATCTTTGTGAAAAAATGTTTTAACTTTAAGTTCTGAATTATCAACTGAAACATCAAAGGAACTTCTGCCTGTTAATATTTCTTGTGACAAACCTTTTTCTCTTCCCTGAATAAATCGATCAAGTGCTTCTATTAAATTTTGATAATTGCAATCAACATATCTTAACATGAGGTCAGAAAATGTATTCATCATTCCTTGAATCTCAATATTTTCATCTTCAAAGTAGGCTTTAAGTTTTTCTGCTAAAAGTAGTCTTAAATTAAATTCGTTTTCTTCCACCTTTAAAACCTCCTAGAATATTATACACAGATTTTTTTAGTTTTCAAGCGTTTTTTAATTAAAACTACTGTTTTTCCAAATTTTCTGTTTCAATTATTTGCCTTTCTGCATCCGAAAGGCCTTTTCTTGAAGAAGACTTTGCACCTGAACCCATTCCTCTTACAGTGCTATATGCCTCATCAATTGAGTTCTTTTCTGCTGATATATCAAGATTATTCATTATTTCAGCAAGATAGTCAATTCTCATTTCTATCATTTTATATGCATTAGAAGACTGAGGTATACCAAGTCTTTGAAGTTCTGCTTTAAATTCATTTAATCGTGAACCAAGTCCTTCAGCAGCATTAATTGTCTGCATTTGATATTTGCTATATTGATTTATACTCTCTTGCATTTGTTCTGCCATCTCTGCGTCATCAGCATAAACTTCACTCAAAAATTTGAGTGCTGAAATTTCACCAAGTCTCCCATGTCTTTCATTTGGATTAAGCTGATAGCAATATGCCTGAACTTTTTCAAGAAGAGGTCTAGCTTCTTTTATATCACAAGCATCTAAGTTTTCACTCATGGTTCCAAGAAGTCCACCACCATATTGGTTAAACTGCAAGTTGTTTTTGTTGATTGAAGAATCAACAGCGTGTGTAAGCTCATGCGAAAGAGTCATAACAAGCTCTGTTACATTTCCACTGGCAAAAGCTGGATCAGACAAATTTATATTTATATAGTGTTTATTGCCTTCATCATAATATTCGCAATTTCCAGAATTAACAAAATTAACTTCAATATCTTTTAATCCATTAGAATTCATAAAGCTTGCAGCATATGCCCTGCAAAAATCTTTTAGTCTTTCATTTTCATTATTAAAGCCACCAGAAAGAGCATCTTTCACAGCTTCATGTTTTCCAGCAAAAGTTGCTGATAGTGAAAGGTACTGTTGCTGACTATTAAGTGCCTTAGCATCTTTAAAACTTGCACTTTCGTCAAGTGCAAACATGTTTGCAGCTTTTTCTTGAATTTTCGCAGTTCTATATGGATAAATATTTGAACTCTCAAAATACTTTCTGCCCTCTAGTGCAGCTTTTCTATCTAACTTATCAAATTTAAAAAAGAAAGTTGAAACTTGCGAAATTTCCCAATCGTTCATTTGACTCAAAAGTTGTTCAGCTACAAGTTCAGAAATATAATCAAGATTTGTAATGCTGTTTTTATCATAGCCAAAGTATGCTGGCAAAAAATCCCTTAAGTATGAAGAGATTAAAAATTTTGCACTTTCGTATTTTGTTTTTTCATTATTTTCCTTAGTTATATCAGAAACTTTTTTAAGCTCAACATCACTTTCGTTAGCCAACTCAGATGTTTTGCTACCATCTAATTGTGGTTTTAAATTTAAAACATTGTAAGCAAGTGCAGACACAATAGAATAAACTTCCATTGCTGGATACTTTAAAAATTTGTTAACATTCACATTTAAATTTAAATTAAGGGCTGACAATGAACCATTAGAATTT
>CATLBG010000091.1 GCA_949878595.1 uncultured Clostridia bacterium | reverse complement strand
ATGTAAATAATAATTATTTTTGCAAAAATATAAAATTTTAAGTTAAAAACGCATTTAATTTTAACATTAAATGCGTTTTTTTATTAACCTATATTTTTGTGTTTTTTAAATATTCATAAATTGTTTGAACTGCTGTTTCTATTCCAACAGAGCTATCTATGCACAAATTATAATTTTCTTTATTTGCCCATTCTTCTCCAGTTATCGTTTTATAAAACTTAGCTCTACGCTTATCTGATTTTTTCATATTATTTTTTGCTTGTTTTTCATTGTCACCATAGTTGTTCATTATTCTTTTAATTTTAAATTCTTCATCTGCATAGACCATAATTTTGCATGGATTATAATCACGAAGAACATAGTCTGCAGCCCTTCCAACAATAACACATGAACCAATTTCTGCAATTTGTTTAAGCACTTTTTGCTGAGCAGATATTGCAAGTTGATTTGCTTCTGTGCTTAAATATAAATTATATAATAGTGAATCTTTTTCTGCTACACCTTCAACATATTCACTGGCAAGTCCTGACTCTTTTGCTGCAATTGCGGCAACCTCTTTATCATAAAATGGAACATCTAGTCTCTCAGCTAACTTCTTGCCAATCTCTCTTCCACCAGCACCGTGTTCACAAGAAATTGTAACAATAATATTTGATGAGGTTTGTTTATTTTTCTTTTTTGATTTTTTTGATTTTTTTGATTCAACATTTTCTTGTAAACTTAAGGACTGTCTATCTTCTTTATCTTTAACTACTTTGCTTAAATTTACATTTGCCAAACTTAGTTTATTAGCATTGATTTGTGCATTGATATTTTTAAATAAAACACAAACAAGTATTATTGCAACAATCATGGTTAAAGAGTCTGCAACTGGTGCAGCAAAATAGAATGCTGAAATTCCACCAATAACTGGCAATATTAGAGTCGCTGGAACTAAAAATATTACATCTCTAAGCATTGCAACTAGTGTTGCCTTAACTGGCATGCCGATAGACTGAAAAAATATTGAAACCGCTTTACCTATGCAAGTTAGAAGTATAAAACCTAAATATATTCTAAATGACATAGTTCCAAATGATAATAAAGAATTTGTTCCAGAAACTATTGCATCTGCAGGATAACTTCCCTCCGCTGCAAGCTGAGTTAATGACTTGGTTATTCCATCTTTTGAAAAACCAAATATTGTAAGTATTGCTTGTGGGGCAGCCTCAAAAATTATGGTTGCAACCAATCCAACAATTATAGTTGTGAGCATTATCCTTTTAAAACATTCCTTAACTCGGTGATACTGTTTTGAACCATAGTTGTATCCTAGAATTGGCTGACCACCTACTGCAACACCAATTGCAACACTTACAACGATTCCAAAAACTTTAAACATTGCTGTAAAAATTCCAATGGCAATATCTGCTTGTGGCATGTAAATACAAAGAACATTATTTGAAACAACACTGATTATTACTATAGAAATCTGAGTTAAAAAACTGCTCACTCCAAGTTTTATGCTAGTTAAAAATAACTTAATTTTAGGCAAAAAACTTTTAAGCTTTAGTCTGAAACTTTTAGATTTAAAAAGATATGCAGCATTTAAAACAAATGAAACAACTTGACCAATGAAAGTTGCAAGAGCAGCTCCTATCAAACCCATATGAAGTGGTGTTAGCACAAAAATTGCATCTAAAATAATATTCACAAAAGCACCAATTGCCATAGAGAGCATTGCAAATTTTGGGCTTCCGTCTGCCCTGACAATTGGATTAATTATGCTTGCTAAAATATAAAATGGAAAACCTGCAATTATCCAACCACTATATTCAATTGCATTTGGAAGCACATTTTCTTTCGCACCAAATAAACTTAAAATTTGTGGAGCCAATCCAAAACTTATTCCAAGAAGAATTATACTAATAATAAATCCTAGCGTAATGCCTGTTCCAACAGACTTATGTGTATTTTTTGTATCACCCTTTCCTTGATTTATGCTTATGCACGCTGCAGTACCATCACCAATACACTGACCAATTGCAAGTGCAGTAACTGTGAGAGGATAAACAATTCCCGTTGCGGTGTTTCCATATGGTAGATAACCACAAAGCCCAATAAACAACTGGTCAACAATATTGTATAATGCTTGAATAACAAGCCCAAGCACACATGGAATAGCAAACATTCTAAGAAGCTTGCCTATCTTTTCTGTTCCTAAAAAATTGTTATTTGAACTTTGATAATTTAAATTCTTATTTTCTCCATTTTCCGTCTCAATTTTAACTTCTTCTGTTTTTACCAAAATTTTAACCTCCAAATTTTTTACAAAAATAAAAAGCATAAGCCACTCTAACGATATATCCGTTAGCTGTTTCTTATGCTTCTACGCTAAGCGATGCTTATCTATTTATTTTTTACATAAGTATTTTAGCAGAAAAAATTTTTCTTTGCTAGCAAATTTTTAAAATTTTTATATTTTCTTTTAAAATTTTTTAACTTTACTTTTATTTTGTAAAATGCTATTTTAAGTATATGAATGAACTTGAAAAATATTACTGCAAGTTTAATGAAGATAAACGCCTCCTCTCACGTCATGGTCAGGTGGAGTTTGCTGTTACAATGAAATATATTGAAGAAGTTATAGGCAGCAGACCATCTCTAGATATCATTGACATTGGTGCTGGCACTGGAAGATATTCTGTTACTTTAGCTAAAATGGGTCATAATATCACAGCTGTTGAACTTGTAAACAAAAATGTAAGTCAAATAAAAATGAAATCTGACAAAATTAAAGCAGTTCAAGGAAATGCACTAAACTTAAAAAAGTTTAAAGACAACTCTTTTGATATTGCTCTTTTGTTTGGACCAATTTATCACTTGTTTAGTCATGAAGATAAACTTAGGGCTATAAGTGAAGCTAAAAGAATTGTGAAACCTGGTGGACATATTCTTGTTATGTATTTAATGAATGACTATGCTGTTATAAACTATGCTTTTAAAGAAGGAAATATCAAACAAGTTCTTAAAGATGGCAAATTAGATGAAAACTTTCAATGCCAAACAACCACAGAAGATTTATACAGTTATGTTAGACTTGACGAGATTAATTTACTAAAAAAAGATTCAAAACTTGAAAGAGAAAAAATTGTTGCAATAGATGGAGCTACTGATTATATTCGCCCTACATTAAACAAACTTTCAGAAGAAGATTTTCAGACATTTATAAAATATCAAATGAGCATAGCTGAACGCCCAGAACTGCTTGGTGCAAGCTCTCATGTTATGGATATCCTCAAAAAGTAAAAAGACATTTTAATATATCTTTTTATCTTCTTGTAAATTTTTTATAGTCTAAATACATTTGTTCTACAACACTTTTATCTTTATTCCTTTCAGTTTGGGTATTCAAAAATGTAACTATAACTGCTGTATTTGTAATTTTGTCATTTTCCACAATAATATAATTAAAATAATCAAGAGCTATAGCTATTCTATTATCTCTAATTTTCCAAGCAACTAAACTTTTTAATATTGATGATTTTAAATCTCTATTAAATATTTGATCTTTTTCTAACATTTTTATTTCAGCATTGTCACTTATTTTAAAGTTATATGCAACCCACTCAAGATATTTTCTACCAACCAAAAATATTTTTAATTCATTTTCTTTGGTTATAATTTCCATA
>CATLBG010000090.1 GCA_949878595.1 uncultured Clostridia bacterium | reverse complement strand
AAATAATAGAAAAAATAAAGATATTAAAGAAAGGAAAGATATGGAAAGAGGTTGTGGAATACTATTGCCAATATCTTCGCTAGTCAACAAATATGGTTTTGGTTGTTTTTCAAAAGAAGCCTATGAGTTTGTAGATTTTATTAGCGAGATTGGAATAAAGTATTGGCAAATCCTGCCACTTGGCATGGTTGACAAATCGGGTTCTCCATACAGCAGTGTTTCTGCTTTTGCTGGTGAACCTCTTTATATTGATATTGAAGAATACCTAAACGCCGATGAAATAGATTTTTTCAAGCTCAGTGAAAATCTTTCTTTTTCTGACTATAAAAAAAGAAAAATGGAGGCTTTGAAATATCTTTTTAAAAAGCTTTATTTATCAACCAATATAGATGAATTTATTGAAGAAAATGAAGATTGGGTTTATGACTATGCTATTTACATGGTTTTGAGAGACGAACTTGGATGTGCCTATGTAGATTTTCCAGAGTGTTACAAAGATATTGATAGTGCTGAAACCATAGACTATATTCAAACACATAGTGAAGATATTATTTATTATATATTTTTGCAATATTTATTTTTCAAACAATGGAAAGAACTTAAAGAGTATGCTAATAGTTTGGGAGTTAAAATAATTGGAGATGTTCCAATATATTGTGCGTTAGACAGTGCAGATGTATATTCAAATCCAGATATTTTCATGTTAGATGAAAACAAAATTCCAACCTATGTTTCTGGTGTTCCAGGGGACTACTTTAATCCTGAAGGGCAAATTTGGAATAATCCACTTTATAACTATGATTATTTAAAAAAGACAAAGTATGAATGGTGGATTCAAAGAATTAGTCATGCATCAAAACTTTATGATTATACCAGGATTGACCACTTCCGTGGTTTTGAATCTTTCTTTAAAGTTCCATACGGTGAAGAGACAATCAAAAATGGCAAATGGCAAAAAGGGCCAGGCATTGAAATTTTTAATGAGTTTAAAAGAAATCATTTAACAAACTTAATTTTAGAAGATTTGGGTGATATTTCAGATGATGTTAGAAGGCTTAGAAAACAAACGGGTCTTGCTGGAATGAAGGTTATGCAATTTGCATTTGATGGCGACTATAAAAACACACACCTTCCACATGAATATGAAAAGAATAGTGTTGCTTATCTTGGTACTCATGACAATGATACTTTTATGGGATTTTTAAAAAATAAAGGTTCAAAACAAAGGATTTGCTCTTATTTGCATCTTCCTTCAGAAGTAGATAATAAAATAGTAACAAGAATGGCAATAGAAAATTTAGTTTCAACAAATTCAGATGTATGCATCTTAACAATGCAAGATCTCCTCTGTGAAGATAGTGACTGTAGAATTAATACTCCAGGAACAAATAAAGGCAACTGGGAATATAAGCTTCAGAAAACATATCAAAATCATAAATATTATGATTATCTAAAACAGTTAATAAAAAATAAAAATAGGTAAAAAAAAATGGAAAAATCAAAAGAAATATATTTATTTCATCAGGGCACATATTATCATGCAGATAATCTTCTAGGTTGTCACCCAGAAGAAGGCGGTGCATGGTTTAGATGCTGGGCACCCAATGCAAATGAAATAAGTGTTGTTGGCGACTTTAATGGTTGGTCAGCCACAAAGAACCCGATGAAAAAAATAGAAGATACAGGTATATGGGAGGTTTTTGTTTCAAGCGTTAAACAGTTTGATAACTATAAATATGAAATAACCACTGCAGACAATAGAATTCTATATAAAGCTGACCCATATGCATTTCATAGTGAAACCAATGGTTCAACAGCCTCAAAAGTATATGAGTTAAAAAACTATGACTGGAATGATAAAGGTTATTATGAAACTAAAGCATCAGAAAGTCATTATGAAAGACCAATGAATATCTATGAAGTAAACTTTGGCTCATGGAAAAGGCAAGAAAATGGTAGTTATTATACCTACAAAATGCTTGCCGATGAACTAGTTCCATATCTTATTGAAATGGGTTATAACTATGTTGAAACCATGCCTTTAACAGAATATCCATTTGAAGGCTCATGGGGATATCAATCGACTGGCTATTTTTCAATAACTAGCAGATTTGGCACGCCAGAAGATTTTATGTATTTTGTAAATAAGTGTCATGAAAATGGAATTGGAGTGATCCTTGACTGGGTTCCAGCACACTTTCCAAAAGATCCACATGGTTTAGTTGAGTGGGACGGAAGTTATTTATATGAAAACCAAGGTTGGGACAGAATGGAAAATAAGTCATGGGGAACAAGAGTTTTTGACTATGGCAGACCAGAAGTTCAGTCATTTTTAATCAGTTCAGCAACTTTCCTTCTTGGAACTTATCATCTTGATGGATTAAGGGTAGATGCTGTAACCTCAATGTTATATTTAGACTATGACAAAAAACCTGGCGAATGGATTCCAAATGTAAATGGAGACAATAAAAACTTGGAAGCAATAGCTTTTCTTCAAAAACTAAATACAGTGGTTCTCACAGAGTTTCCAAATGCACTTATGATTGCAGAGGAGTCAACTTCTTGGCCAATGGTAACAAAGCCACATTATATTGGCGGTTTAGGGTTTAATTATAAATGGAATATGGGTTGGATGAATGATACCTTAAGTTATGTTTCAATTGATCCATTTTTTAGAAAAGATAATCATGAAAAATTAACGTTTTCAATGTTCTATGCTTTTTCAGAAAACTTTATCTTGCCAATTTCGCATGATGAAGTAGTTCATGGCAAATGCTCACTATTAAACAAGATGTATGGTGAATACAGTCAAAAGTTTGAGCTTATGAGAACATTTTTAATGTATATGTATGCACATCCAGGCAAAAAACTTACTTTTATGGGCAACGAGTTTGCACAGTTTGATGAATGGAATCATAATAAGGGCATAGATTTTATGTTGCTTGATTATGAAACTCATAAAAAAATGCATCTCTTCACAAAAGATTTAAATAATTTGTATCTTTCAAGCAGTGAACTTTTTGAAATTGATTATTCATGGCAAGGATTCAAGTGGCTAACTGCAGACGACAGAACAAATAATGTTGTTGCTTTTGAACGTAGAAACAAAAATGGTGAAGCAATAATATGCGTTGCAAACTTCTCACCAGTTCCTCATTATGGTTATAGAGTTGGTGTTCATTCTGGTAAATATATTGAAATATTAAACTCAAACAACAAAAAGTATGGAGGAACAGGAATTCTTTGTGGTGATGCAGAAAGTGAAGATGTAAAGGTTAATGGCTTTGATTCATCAATCAAAATCAATCTACAGCCAAATTCAGCGGTTTATTTTAAAAAGAAAAATTTATCACTTTTTCTTGGCTCAAGATTCAAAGAAGATTCATCACTAAAACATACTTCAACAATCGAAGCAAAAAAAATTGTAACAAAAATAATTGAAGCAAAAAAACAAAGTAGCGAAGAGAGGCAAGAGCAAGCGGCAGAGGAAAGTGAACCTCAAGCAAAAATAGAAGAACAATTAGAAGAGGCTTTGATTGAAACCGTTTCAAATGTTCAGACAGCTCAAAGTTTAGAAGACACATCAAAAACAATTCGTGGACGTGGCAGGCCAAGAAAGCCAATAGACCCAGAGCTGGCAAACAAGCCAAAAAGAAATAGAGGCAGGCCAAGAAAGCCAAT
>CATLBG010000089.1 GCA_949878595.1 uncultured Clostridia bacterium | reverse complement strand
TGAAAAGAATATTGTCAGAGTAATTTTATAAAAATAAGTAGCGATGATATTTCGCTACTTTATTTTTACCAGTCAAATCTTTGTGCCATCTCAATGAAACAAGCTATAAATAGTTCTGACTGATGGTTAGCATCAACTTTTTGCATTTTATATAAAAAGTCTTTAAATGCTTTACTTGCCTCCAACACTTCACGTTATTGACTATTTTCATATGCCTTCATTTGTTCTTGCATTTGATAATAGGCTTGCTGATTAATATATGCTGGATTATAAAACCAATCATTTGAGTAGAACATACTTTAATCCTCCCTTTTATTTTTTCTTAATTATAATAGAAATTTGAAAAATAGTAAATAGCGAAATAGGCTATAAATGGGCTAATTTTTCAACATACTCATTATTAACTAAATCCATTATAATATCGCAAATAACTGATTAATCTAGTCAAAATAAAAAAACCAGCTGTTCCCAAAAATTTGGGGTTCAACTGGGTCTCATTTGGTGCGACTGGAGGGATTCGAACCCCCGACCGTTCGGTTCGTAGCCGAGTACTCTATCCAGCTGAGCTACAGTCGCATGAACAAGTGTTATATTATCACCTTTTGTTATCTTTGTCAACTTATTATGATTTTTTAAGTTTCAAATTTAAATTTGAGTGCTATTGACGAGTTTTTTGATATTTGTTATAATATTGTTAGGAGTATTTATATGGCAAGAATTAATGGTATGGATCCTATGGAAAGAGTTCAAATATTACTTGATGATTATGCAGCTAGTGGTGGTAATGTTTTTGAACTTAAAAAAGGTAATCCGATTTATCAAAAGGTTAAAGACGCCCACGTTGTTGTTAATGGGAAAAAACTAACTTTACATGAAAAATTTGTTTTGGCTGGCTATGATAAAAGAGTTAAAAAAGCAAAAACAATTCCTGAGATAACTGCTATGCTTGACGAATTTGTTGCAAATGGTGGAGATGTTAATGACCTATCTAGCACTGATGAACTCTATAGACTTGTTAAAAACATTGATAAGAAGATGTCATTATATGAAAAATTTGCTCTTTGCAAACACCCAAGAGAAAAAAAGAAAAGCGAAGATGTTTTTGTTGACCTTAAAAATGAAATTTTAGATTATTTGTCAAATGGTGGTTCACTTCATGTTGAAAGAAAGACTCTTCCATTTTATGAAAAAATGCACAGTGCCAAGAAAAATATACAAAGAAAAACAGGTCAAGAAATTTCAACCAAAGAACTATTTAATATGCTAGGTATCAAAGGTTATTCTGACACATATTATAACTATTTGCCTATTTTTGATTTTGAAAAGTTTATAGATGAAAATGGTTTTGCTGATAGTTATAGAAGCAATGCTTCAATGAATACATTTGTTGATCAAGAAGCAGAAAAACTTGGTGTGCCTATTTCTATTTTTGTGCTTTTGATTGCTGACCAAAACTTAAAAAAGTGTTTATTGCAAACTGACACATTATCTTTCACTTCTAAACAACTTAAAGAATATAAAGAAAAATATGGCTCATATGATGGGATTGCTAGAAATGACAAGAATCTATTTAACAGGCTATGCTCTCTTAAAAAGACAGTTGTTTCAGACGACGGCAAACCAGTATCAACTAAAGAATTGGTTGGCATGCTTGACGCAGATGATGAAACGGGTGTGTTTAAACCATATACAGCAGCAGAAGAATTAAACTTTGAAAGAGATGTTGAACCACTAGTCGAAATTGCAAGAAACAACAATAACAGACTATCTACAAGAGATATTGATATAAAAACATACAGATTATTGACAAGTTATGCTAGCAGAAATAATATAACCATTAAAGCAATTTTTTCAGATTTTGGTGTAGAATATGTTGATTTTAAAGGAACAAATTCTCACTCACACCTATTTGTTGATAAATATCCATTTATTGAAGAAATGCGAAAAGATAGAGATAGTTTATATAACAAATTTTATCAAGAAAATCCAGATCTTGTTAAAGAAGAATATTTTGAAAAATATATAGAAATATGCAAAGATGTTTACTTAAAATATAAAGAAAAAATTGAAAATTTTGGACTGAATGAAGATTTTGATTCTTCTGAAATTAGAAGAAAAAATACAAATACTTTTGGCGAATAAAATTTTACAAAAAAATATTGACATATATCATTTTAGTGGTATTATAAATTTATACACAAAAAAGGAAAACAATATGAAAACTTTAAATTTTGCAGCTTCATATTACTACTGCTACATATAGGCTATATGTAGATTTTTGTGTAGAAAAACAAATGCAATATCTGTCATATAGTTTAACTGACTTGTGGCAGATTTTTTATTTGCACTCAATATCTTTTGAAAAAATAAAATTATATGCTACAATATTTTTGAGTTATGGCAATCTTGCTAAACAATTTAAAAAAGGAAATAAAATTATGAAAAAAGTAGACACAAATTTATACAATGAACTAAAGGAACGTGGACTTCTCTATCAATGTACAGATGAAGAAGCTCTTAAAAAAATGTTAGAGAGTGGAGAGCCTGTTACACTTTATGAAGGAACAGACCCAACAGCTGACAGTTTGCATATTGGTCACTGCGTGCCATACACAATTTTAAGAAGATTTCAAAAAGCAGGACACAAAGTTTTGGTTTTGATGGGTGGAGCAACTGCTGGCATTGGCGACCCATCAGGAAAATCTGAAATGCGTCCACTGATGACAAAGGAACAAATTAATTCTAATATTGAAAAAATTAAAAATTCACTTTCAGTGTTCCTTGATTTTGATGGCGAAAACCCAGCAATTATTGTGAACAATGCAGACTGGTTTAAGGAGCAAAACTATATTGATTTTATGCGTGAAATTGGCGTGCACTTCAACATTAACAAAATGCTCTCTAATGAAATTTATAAAAACAGACTAGAGAGCGGTGGCTTAACATTTTTTGAACTTGGCTATCAACTTATGCAAGCATATGACTTTGTTCACCTTAACCGCGAATATGGTTGCACACTTCAATATGGCGGTGCTGACCAATGGGGAAACATTGCTGCAGGCAGTGAACTTCAGAGAAAGCTAAATTTTGTTAATGGAACAAACATTAACCTTGTTGGTGCAACCAACCCTCTTCTTTTGACACCAGAAGGTAAAAAGATGGGCAAAACTGAAAAAGGTGCTATTTGGATTGATAAAGATAAAATTTCTGCATATGATTTTTATCAGGGAATCTACCAAACTCCAGACGCTTGCGTTAAGATGATGTTTGCGCTATTTACTGACCTTCCTATGAATGAAATTGAAAGCATTATTTCTGAAGATATTGTTAAAGCTAAAAAGAGACTTTGCTATGAAATTACGAAATTTGTTCGTGGCGAAGAAGACGCAATATTAGCACAAAGTATGAGTGAAAATCTTTTCACAGATGGTGGAAATGATGCTCCTGAATATGAGCTTTTGAAAAATGAGCTTGAAAATGGTATTTCCCTTTTAGACCTTCTTGTTAAAACAAATCTTTGCCAAAGCAAAGGCGAAGCTAGAAAAATGATAATTGGTGGCGGAATATCTGTTAAGGGCGAAAAAGTTTCAGATGTTAATCTTGTGATTTTTGAAAAAGATTTTGAAGAAAACTCAATTTTACTTAAAAAAGGTAAAAAAACCTTTATTAAAGTTATAATAAAATAGAATTTAATTTAATTTTAT
>CATLBG010000088.1 GCA_949878595.1 uncultured Clostridia bacterium | reverse complement strand
AATCCAAAACGATTCATGCCTGTGTTTAGTGCCAAAAAAATTTTGCATTTTATTTTTTTCTTCTCACAAACCTTAATTAATTTTTCTAAACTCTCTTTATTTGACACAGTGAGAATCGCACCTGACTTAGCACAACTAGTTATATTTTCATAAATTGGATCAAGTATAATTATATCTTTTGAAACAAGTTTTTTTAACTCAAAAAATTCTTTGGCTGAAGACACAGCAAAACAATCTACATCGCTTTCAACATACTTGCAAAGATCCACTCCAAAACCATAACAATTTGCTTTTGCAACAAAACAATATTTTTGATTTTTTGCCAAACATGATTTTATTAAACTTATATTGTTTTTGATTTCATTTACATATATTTTAAGTATACTAATTTTTCTCACCACCTTTCTATATTATATGGCAAGAAAAAATTTTTGCACAAAAAAAAAGACATTCTAATGAATGCCTTTTTATTTTGATTCTTCTATTTTTGCAAGTTCTTCAAGTTCTTTTTCTACATCTAATCTTGGGAATAATATTCCAAGTTCATTAATATTTTCACCTGCTTTAAGATTATATATTTTCTTCACATCATCAAATTTTGGTTTTTCAATATGAAGTGAATTTAATACTTTTTCTGAAACATCTGGAAGAAATGCAGAAAGTAAAATCGTTCCAATTCTAATAGCTTCAAGCAAATTTCTCATTACGGTATTAAGTCTTGATTTTTTAGATTCATCTTTAGCTAAACGATATGGTTCAGTAACTTCAATATACTTATTTGCTTTTGTGAATATTCCAAACAAACTTGCAAGTGCTTTTGAAACATCAAAATTTGTTTCTATATAATTTCTTGTTTCATTAACACATTTCTCAATTGTCTGTTTTAAATCTTTGTCAATTTCTTCTTCTGTATCAAGATAAGCTTCTGGAACAATATTTCCACAATATTTTTTTAGCATTGAAAGAGTTCTTGAAACAAGGTTTCCATAATTGTTAGCAAGGTCGCTATTTATCAAATTAAGAAATAATTCCGTTGAATAATTTCCATCTGAGCCAAATGGAATTTCTCGGAGCAATATATAACGCACTGCATCTGATGAATATCTTGGTGCAAGAATTCTTGGATCAACACATTCAGCATTCGCAACGGTTTTTGATTTTGAAAGTTTGTCACCACCAAACAATAACCAACCATGACCAAACACACGCTTTGGAAGTGGAATGTTTAGAGCCATCAAAATTGCCGGCCAAATGATTGCATGGAAACGAACAATTTCTTTTCCAATAATATGAACATCTGCTGGCCAATACTTTTTGAAATTACTATCATCTTCTGTTCCATATCCAAGTCCAGTAATATAATTTGACAGTGCGTCAATCCAAACATAAATTGTATGCTTTGGATCAAAGTCTACGGGAACTCCCCATTCAACACTTGTTCTTGTTACACATAAATCTTCAAGACCTGGTTTAATGAAGTTTGTTACCATTTCATTAACTCTTGAATTTGGTTTTAAAAAGTCTGGATTATTTTTATATAAATCTAATAGTTTGTCACCAAAAGCTGAAAGCTTAAAGAAATATGCCTCTTCCTCTTGATCAACAACATCTCTATGACAATCTGGACACTTTCCTTGGACAAGTTGTGATTCTGTCCAGAAAGATTCACATGGCACACAGTATTTACCCTTATAAGCTGACTTATAAATATAACCTTTATCAAAAAGATCTTTAAAAATCTTTTGGACTGACTTCACATGATAATCATCTGTTGTTCTTATAAATTTGTCATAGTCAATTTTAAGCATTTTCCAAAGTTCTTTTGCATCGGCAATCATTTCATTTAGATATTCCATCTCTGTTTTGCCAGCATTCTTTGCAGACTGAGCTATCTTCTGACCATGTTCATCTGTTCCAGTCATAAAAAATACATCTTTGCCAAGTAGTTTATTGAATCTGGCAACCGCATCACAAATTACTGTGGTATAACAATTGCCAAGTGTAAACTTTCTGCTTGGATAATATATAGGTGTAGTGATATAAAATTTTTCTTCCATAATATCTCCTCTAAGGCTGAGCCCCATTAACTCTTAGATTATAGCATTAAACAAACAAATTCTCAACATTTTTACATTTTATATTTTAATTATTGTGAATTTCTGCTGCGAGTTTGATAAATTCTTCTTCTGTTTCAGCTGTTAAAGCTGAATTGATTTTGACTGAAGTTTCAATAAAATTTATATTTTTCATTGTTTCAAAAACATTACGCATTAATTTTGCAGACATTGGAGCCCAGCTTCCATTTTCAATAAATGCAACAGTGCGATTTTGATAATTCTTAGATTTTAGTTGATTTAAAAAAGTTTCAACTACTGGAAATAGCCCACCATCAAATGTTACCGACGCAACTACTAATTTGTCATATCTAAATGCATCTTCAATAACTGCTGCCATATCTATGCGAGCCAAGTCTGTAAGCACAACCTTTTCACCAAGTGACTCTAATTTTGCAGCAAGAAAATTTGCAGCCTTTGATGTGTTTCCATAAATTGAAGCATATGCTATGAGCACACCCTTTTCTTCTGGCTCATAAGAACTCCAAACATTATATTTATCTATATAGTAATTAAGATTTTCATTTAGAACTGGCCCATGAAGTGGACAAATCATTTCAATTTCTAATCCTGAAAGTTTTTTGAGAACATTTTGAACCATTGCACCATATTTGCCAACAATATTAAAATAGTATCTGCGAGCCTCACATACCCAATCATCATCAACTGCTCCAAGCGCACCAAACTTTCCAAAGGCATCAGCAGAAAATAAAACTTTATCAGTTTTTTCATAAACAAACATTACCTCTGGCCAATGAACCATTGGTGCAAAAATAAATTTAAGTGTATGAACTCCAAGATTTAGTTCTTCATTTTCTTTAACCACAAGCTTGTTTATTGCTAAACTTCCAAAAAATCTTTCAATTAAAACAAATGTTTTTTCATTTCCAACGATTATAACATTTGGATACTTATTGATAAATTCAACCAAACTTGATGAATGGTCTGGCTCCATGTGAGAAATTATTAGATAATCTGGAACTCTTCCCTCAAGAGCATCTTCAACATTTTTTAACCACTCAGCCGATTTATGCTTATCAACAGTATCAAAAACTGCTATTTTTTTATCTAAACAAATATATGAATTATATGAAATCCCCTCAGGAACAACATATTGACCTTCAAATAAATCTATTTCTGTATCATCAACTCCAACATATTTTATATCAGTTGTAACTTTTGTCATAATATTTCTCCTTAACAAAATTATTATACTACTCACTCATTATTTAAGCAAATGCTGAATAAAGAAAATTAAAGACAAGAAAAATAAAACCCACGAAATTTCGTGGGCTAATTTTATGGTGGACCATCGGGGGCTCGTAAGGAACGAACTGACGGATTAGCGAGCATCAAACTTGCTTGCCTGCTTTTATAGTGAGCGTCACATATTTCGATTATCCCCAAGATGAGACTGAATGAAAAAAAGAGGCAAATGCCTCTTTTGGGTTTGGTGGACCATCGGGGGCTCGAACCCCGGACAATCCGATTAAGAGTCGGGCGCTCTACCAACTGAGCTAATGGTCCATAACAATATTTTGTTGTTTGCAACATAAATATTATAACACAACCCTCAAAAAAATCAACATAT
>CATLBG010000087.1 GCA_949878595.1 uncultured Clostridia bacterium | reverse complement strand
AAAGAGCTACTCAAGAAAAGATTCAACCCTATAATAATAAACTAAAATAACAAAATAAAAACAGGAAGCAATAATTGCCCCCTGTTTAAAATTTATGTATTATGTTTGATTGCAACACTAAGAAGTTTTTTACTTTCAACAGAAAGCGATCTTCCCTTGCCAGTTTTAAGATCTTCTTTAATTGAACTTATGCTAACACAAGCATATTCAGCCTCACCAGTTTCAACCAAAACTTCATCTTCTTCTTCAAATACGCCAGAACACAAAATTTCTGTTCCACTAGAAGAATTTCCTTTAAGGTCAAATACCTTAACACCTTTTCTATATCTTGCACTAACATCAACTTCAGATGAATTCATTTGTTTAGCAAAAGCAGTATTTGAAACCATAACAATATTTTGTCCTTTTTGAACTTGGTTTGCTGATACTACTACATCGCCATCTGCAAGAAGAATTCCTTTAACGCCACCAGAAACTCTACCCTGCTCAGGAATATCAGACTTTTCTGCATTCAATCCCATACCATTTTTTGTGATAAACAATATGGTTGTGTCTGGCTTGTCTACCTCAACAGTCAAAATTTCATCATCATCTTTTATTTTAGCAGCTTGATATGCAACCTTTGAAACATTATATTCTGAAATTTTTGTCTTTTTTATCATACCTTGTTTTGTGAAGAACAAGAACATTCCCTGTGCATCATTGTTTGGACATTCATAGATTGCAACAGGAACCTCTGTTGGCAATAAATCTTTTATAAGTTTACTTAATTCAATTCCTTTATCTTTCCACTTGCAAACTGGAATTTTTGATGACTCTAACTTATAAGCATTTCCTTTATTTGTGAATACCAAAAGCGTTTTATTTGTTGTAGTTTTAACATAAGCCTTATGAGACTCAGAAAGCTTAGACTTTTCTGTCCACACCTTGCTTGAACTTGAATAAGTTGAAAGAAGCATTGCCTTAACATTAGAATTTTCAGTGATTGCCACATAAACATTATGAACCATTCTTGCTTTAAGAGTTTCAAGGTCTTCAACCTTATAAGCTTTCTCGTTTGAAATAATTGTTGTTCTTCTAGGATCTTTATATTTTCTTTTTATCTCAAGCATTTCAGATTTAACAAGATCAAATTGCAATCTCTTTGAACCTAATATTTCAGATAATTTTGCAATAAGTTCCTGAATTTGCTTAAGCTCTTGCTCTAATTTGTAAATTTCTAATGATGTGAGTCTTGCAAGACGCATGTCTAGTATTGCCTGTGCTTGTCTATCAGATAAAGCAAATCTTTCCATTAGGCGTCTTTTTGCCTCACCAGTATCTGAGCTTGTTTTGATAATTTTAACTACTTCATCAATATTTCTAACAGCAGTAATAAGTCCTAGTAAAATATGTTCTCTTTCTTTTGCAATGTCTAAATCATATTTTGTTCTTCTATAAACAACAGACCTTTGATAATCAATGTAATAAGCTATAATATCTAAAAGTCCCATTTGTTGTGGCATACCATCAGCAATTGCAACCATATTTATGCCATAAGACACTTGCAAATCTGTCTCTTTAAACAAAACAGCCAAAACTTTTTTGATATCAGCGTCTTTCTTCACTCTAACAACAGCTCTAGTTCCATTTCTATCACTTTCATCTAAAATTTCTGTTATACATGAAAGGTCATATTTTTTGTTATCTCTAACCTCTAAAATTCTTTGCAATAATTTGGACTTATTCACCTGATATGGAAGCTCTGTTATAACAATATTTTGTTTTTCACCTGGCTTCCCTTCAATGTGAACTTTTGCTCTTATTGTTATTTTTGCCTTTCCTGTTTCATAGGCCTGTTTAATTTCATCACCAGCAATAATAAAACCACCAGTTGGAAAATCAGGACCTGGTATGATTTTCATCATCTCTTCAAGCGTTATATCTCTATTGTCAATCATTGCAATTGCACCAGAAATAACTTCACTAAGGTTATGTGTTGGAATGTTTGTTGCTAAGCCAATAGCAATACCGTTTGCACCATTAACAAGAAGGTTTGGAAACCTACAAGGAAGTGTAACTGGCTCTTGAAGTGTATCATCAAAATTAAGAGTCCAATCAACGGTGTTCTTTTCAAGGTCTTTTAAAATTTCCATTGCAAGAGGAGCCATTCTAGCCTCTGTATAACGCATAGCAGCTGCACCATCACCATCAACTGAACCATAGTTTCCGTGACCATCAACCAAAACTTCTCTCATATTAAAGTCTTGTGCCATACGAACCATGGCATCATAAACAGAAGTATCGCCATGTGGGTGAAATTTTCCAAGACACTCACCTACAATTCTTGCACTCTTTTTATAATCTTTATCTGGAGTTATACCAAGTTCAGAAAGCGTATATAAAATTCTTCTTTGAACAGGTTTTAAACCATCTTCAACTCTTGGAAGAGCTCTTTCTAAAATTACGTGCTCAGAATATGGAATCATAGATTCACTTAAAACTTCATCAATATCTCTTTGAAGCACACTCTTTCCAAAGCCAGAGCCATCAATAATATCTTGTTTTTCTACTTCTTCATCTTCTTCTGTCTCAAGAATTTCAACATCACCAATTTCACCATCTAATTCTGAACTATCATTCGTTTCAAAACTTTCAGATTCTTCAAAATTGGTATTTTCAGTATTTGTTTCTTCAACAGATTCTTCTTCATTTAATCCATCAAATCTTTCTTCATCACTCATTTTGTTTCCCACCTATTTATTTCTTTTTGTTCATAAACTCAGAAAGCGAGTCTATTCTTGAGAAGTTTGCATGTTCTGAAATGTAATTTTTTCTAACCTCAACATTGTCACCCATCCAAGTAGAAATCATTTTTTCTGCTTCAGCAGCGTCTTCTATAGTAACTTGAATTAATGTTCTTTGAGTTGGATCCATAGTTGTGTCCCAAAGTTGGTCTTTGTCCATTTCACCTAAACCTTTATATCTTTGAAGTTTATATCCCTTACCAACTCGCTTGGTTGCCTCAGGAAGTTCTGCATCAGAATATACATATTCAATATGGTCTTTTTTTGCAACACGATAAAGTGGTGGCAAACCAATAAACACATGACCATTTGTTATTAATGGTTTCATATATCTAAAGAAGAATGTTAGAAGAATACTTCTGATATGGAAACCGTCTTGGTCAGCATCTGCCAAAATGATAATTTTGTTATATTTAATAGAATTTATATCAAAATCCTCACCAATTCCTGCTCCAAGTGCAGAAATTAATGTTCTAAACTCTTCATTCATAAGAACTTGATCAATTCTCTTTTTCTCAACATTAAGTGGTTTTCCACGTAGTGGAAGTATTGCTTGGAAATGTCTATCTCTTGCCTGCTTACAGCTTCCACCAGCTGAGTCTCCCTCAACAATAAATATTTCATTGTTCTTATAATCCTTTCCTGTGCAAGAAGCAAGTTTTCCAATCAAAGTTGAGTTTTCAATAGAGTTTTTCTGTCTTGCAATTTCTTTAGCTTTTCTTGATGCTTCACGAACTTTCGCAGCACTCATTGCCTTATCTAAAACTGAAGACAAAACCTTTGCTGCTTTTTTGTTTGAGAAAAATTCAACCAAACCATTATAAACAACACTTTCAACTGCAGGTCTTGCTTGAGGGTTTCCAAGTTTTGCTTTTGTTTGACCTTCAAACTCAACTGTTTTCATTTTAACTAAAATTACAGTGGTTAAACCTTCTCTAAAATCTTCACCAGAAAGTAGGTTTGCATCTTTTTCTTTCATTCCACCAGCTTTTGTTGCAATATCTGAAAGTGCTCTTGTTAAACCTCTTCTAAAACCTTCTTCATGTGTTCCTCCATCTGGAGTTTGAATATTGTTTACATATGAAAATGTGCTCTCAGTATAGCTGTCTGTATGCTGCATGGCAATTTCAACTTTGATGTCATCTGATTCACCTGCAATGTAAATTGGTTCAGGGTAAAGTGAATTTTTTGTTTCGTTCATATACTTAACAAAATCAATTACACCACCATCATATTTAAACACATAAGATTTTGATTCAAACT
>CATLBG010000086.1 GCA_949878595.1 uncultured Clostridia bacterium | reverse complement strand
CCATTAATAATCCATAATATTCAGTTCTATTTTGTTTAAAATATAAGCTTAAATATATCAATGGATATTTTAAATAATTATTTTCTTTTAACCATAACGGAATCAGTAATCTTCCAAGTCTACCATTTCCATCTAAAAATGGATGAATTGTTTCAAATTGGTAATGAATTAAAGCAATTCTTAATAATGGATCTATAGTAGGCTCACTATTCATATATGATTCCAGATCATATAAAGACTCTGACATTTTATCTACTGATGGTGGAACGAAGATGGCACTAGATAATGTACATCCATTAGGACCAATCCAGTTTTGGGAGCGTCGAATTTCTCCTGGATTTTTATTCTCTCCTCTAACACCTTTTAACAATTCCTTATGTATCTCTTTAATATATCTAATTGAAATGGGTAATTTTTCTAAAAGATCAACACCATAATTTAATGCATGAATATAGTTGACGATTTCCTCAGTTTCTTTTCTTTTTTCATTATCAATTTTATTGAATTGCAAAACATCAGAAAGTGAAGCTTGTGTACCCTCAATTTGAGATGAAACAACAGCTTCTTTTTCTACGTATTTTGAAATGAAAATGTCTTTATCAGGAAGATTAAGTGCAATTCCATCTAATCTACCAATAAATTTATTAGCTTCACTCAATAAATTTATTAATTCCTCATCATACATAATCTCTATTTCATTTAATGATTTAGGAACATAACATTCATAATCACTCTGTGTATAATAGATTGAACCAGCTCTATTTGAATATAATTTCACTTTAACACTTCCTTTACTTAAATTTATTATAACACAAAATAAGTAAAAAAAACAAATAAAAGTTTAACTTAAATATGTGTTGTTTCAAAATAAATTAAATTTTCGTTGAATTATTTTTACAGTTTTAAATGTAGTACTTTTATTAAATGTTTTTTTTCTAATAAAGACAAAAAGCCTATAACCGCAATGCTGTAGCATAAGATTTAGTATTTGTATCTTTTAGGTCATTATTTTTTGCAAATAAATGTTCTTTTAATAAAAGTTTCCCCACTTCATTTAAATTTTCAGTGGAAAACGGAGACTTTTTATTTGTCAATTCCTCTTTAGTTAAAAAAGACGTATATTCATTTAGCATTTGATAAGCATTGCAAAATGCATCCCCAACTGTTGCTAGTGATGAATGATCTTCAATTTTTATTTGATTGACATCATTATAATTTTTTGCATATTCAGGCATAGTAAGAGATGCTACAGCTAATTTAATATATTTCGTAGGTATTTCAACACCTATAAATTTGTAAAACTGATTCGTAAGTTCTATCATTGTTTCATATGTATGGGCATTTCATCATATCCTTTCATAGCATTTATTAATAGTGGTTAAAATAACTGATTTTTCTATTCCTCCTAAATAATATTTAAAAGAAAATGATTCACTAGTTAAAAGACGCACTGATACAGAAGGCAACTATAACGTTCTTTTTTAAGAAAACGAAAAAAAGAGCCATATTCATCAACGTCTCATCATTCACAATTCCTTTAAAAAATGTATATTTTGACAATATAATTGCTGAAACATTATGAATAGTTAATCGATTTACAGTTACTTTAAAAAGTTTTGTTATCTTCAAACCAGAAATAAAAAAGAGATAAAATTAGTTATTTAGTCTTCCAAATATTTTGGATTTTTCTTAGGTTTTTATAATAAGTTCAATGGGTTGAAAATTATTCTCACTAACTTCCTTTAGAATTCCGCATAAATCTAATGTCGAATTATCCTTTGTCCCAATTTCAATTCTAACCGGAAAACCTGGTGCGGTAGCCCTACTTACACCAAAAGCATGATAATTATATGTGTTACCATCAGATAATGTTACATCTTTTCCGTGTCCACCTGTATGAAATCCATCAGACTTCACCTCTAATATTATATTTTCTGGATCGTTTTTATATATAATGGCATAATGTGAAATAGGTTCTTGAAAATGTATAGCACAAATTTCAATTTCAGATTTAGAATTGCTTATTCTCTTTATTTTTGCTAAAACATTTGAAAAAGTATTTATCTTTCTCTTAAAAGTATTTATTCCATTAATAACACTAAACATTTGAGATAACCCCACTTCAAATCCGTAATTATATAAATCAATATATAGATTTTGCAACAGTAGTGACGGCATAATACAATCATCAAGTTTAATCGGAATAAATTTACAATTTCTTTTAGCAGCCTTATACAATGCATTTTGCCACTCTAATTTCACCATATTACTTTCCAAACTATTTCTCGAAACAAAAAAGAAAAAGAAAGACATTTCGTTTATTCCTTCATTCATTTTGTCAATTATTCCGTCTCCTGGTTGAATGGACCATGAATCATAAAAAACATTATTTTGGCCATAAACCTCTGCCAAACGAACTGCTATAGGCTCGACAATACTCTTATCTTTATAATTATGACTTAAAAAAACCAACATAAACTATCTCCTTTATACAATTTTTCATCTTCATCCCTATTAATGTTTATAAAAATTTAACGACATAATAAAAAATAAAAGTTTTTTTACTAGTATAAATTTTTATGCGAATACCCCTAATAACTTTGAACTATAAATTTAAGTACAAAAAAGTTTGAAACAGTGTTTGTTGCTGTATCAAACCATAGATTGTTAGATGTCTTAAGCATACTAAAATAATATCTCCAAAAAAGGTTAGGCGTATTGAAGTAATACCAATTTTAATGAAAATCGACTAAAAATGGGCAGTTCGAACCCCATACATCCTATTAAATCTAAGAGTTTATAGATTTAATAGGATACCATTTTCTCGAACTTTTGCTTCATATTTCTTTCTCTCAATATCATTATGTTTTTCTTGCTTTATTAATTGTTCATAATTGCCATTAAAAGTATAATAGTCTTCAATTGCTTTTGCAACTTCAATTCTTAAATTCACTATTTTGGCAGAATTTAAATATCTCTTTCTCATTTTTGAAATTTCAAAAGCAACACCAGTTAAAGAAGTTACGCTTTTCTTGAGTTTCAGTTCACTTAAAGCACTATTAAGCTGTTCAAAAGAATAACTAACAATTAATGCATCGGAAAAGTTATTCTTTGCTAATTCCCAAGCCTGTTGTATCGGATAATCATTAACATAATTTACTAATAAATCAGCGTCTTTTGGAACGAGATAATAATCTCTTCTATCCCCCTTCCATTTATATGGGCATGAATAAATAAGAGTAATTAGATTAAATTTGTTATAGCACTTCGCACATTTTATGCATGGTGTTCCCTCTTCATATCTCCCCCAATCATCACTCTTGGTTTCTTGTTCTATCGTTCCGCAACCACATGGACACATTATTGATTTAATTTCATGATCCCAACTCATATTTTTACCTTCTTTCTACTTCCTTTACTTTGAACATTAAGTCATGATTATACTCATAACCTTTATTTTTAATATGTTTCACATCATATATGCATACACGAGGATACTTAATCTTTTTACCATTTACAAACAATGACTTATAATACCCTAACCATATTACATAATCCGCCTCACATTGTTTTATAATTTCAATAAATCTTTTATCAAGATAACAAATATGCGGTAAAAAGTTTTTAAGTTGTGGATTAACTTTATCTTTTTTCTTTAAATCTTCTTTTTTGGATACTTGAATATAATTATTAGATTCATCACATACGAAAAAGACTGTTGTTTTACATTTTGGATAATTCGAATGATATTGAGATACTTTTTTAGAATGTTTCATTATAACTCTTTCAAAATTATGGATATACCCTTTAAAATTAAACTCCTCTATATTATTGGTGTTAGGAATAAAATATAAACTTACATCTTTATTTTTTTGTCTATAATCATTTCCTAAATTTTTCTTTAAAAATTTATTTGTTTTTTCAAATGAATTTGAAATATGTTTTTCTTTTATTTTATTTATGCAATCATCTACTCTCATACACTCCATCATTGTATGATGTCTATCGTTATGAAAGTCTGGTGGTAAATCTGATTTTGATGAAGAGTTTTTCCATGACTTTTGAAAAAGTCTACTCTTAGTTAATTTTAAAATTCTCCAACAAGGAAAGAGCCTACCAAAAAACTTAATTTTCCAAAAAGGAATTAATCTGTAATTTTCTAGTATAAAATCCTCATCATCAAATGTTT
>CATLBG010000085.1 GCA_949878595.1 uncultured Clostridia bacterium | reverse complement strand
CATCAAATAAATCTTTTATGCAAGATAATGCTTTATCTATATCTTTTTCATTTTCAATATAGTTTCGCTCAAGTGGGAGATCTTCTAAAAACTTTTTATATATAGTTTTCTCATCGATAGTTTTGCTTAGCATACAAAAAGTTTCTGCAAAACCTCTAAGCCACATTTTGCTAACAACAAAATCATCGTCTCCAGAAACGAGTGTCAAAGATGTTCCATCAATATATGGAACACTATGAGCCAAGCAATTTCTTATACGTTTAAGCAAGTGTGATGGTTCAGTGTCAAGAAATTCATAATCAGAATAAATTTCAAGAGACCTAGTGTTCAGTTTAAGCACATTTGCAAATTGTCTATTGTATGAAATATTTTTATCAATAGAATATTTGCCATCTTGAATTTGATATAAGTCATAGTGCTGAGAAAAACCTGATTTTTTCTCTTGAATTCCGCAATTTTTTAATGTTTCAGAAACCTCTTTATTGCTTAAAATTTTAAGACAGAAATCTCCCTGTAAGATTGAAAAGGCTTCATCGCTATTTAAAATATTGTCTTGATTTTCATAATTTATCAAACTCAAAAATCCAGTTGTGTGCAGCCAAAAGTCTTTAAGTTTTGTTGATGGGATATTAGAAAGATTAAGTGAATCTTGGTCAAACGAACCATCTTGTATAACACTAAACATACAATTGAGTATATTATTTTGATTTTTTGCAAGATTAATTTTTTCTTTCATTTCTTCTTCATTATTCATGTTTTAATTATAAATTATTTATCACAAACTGTCAATAGCACATATATTATAATAATGCCTGCTAGCGTCAACAAAAGAAGAGGAACTTTCTACTATTTGCGAAATATAAAAAATTTTGTAAAAATGTTTTATTTAAGTTGACAATCGCATTGGGGGGGGGGTATTATGAAATTATCAAAAATAAAAAAAGGAGAAAATTTATGAAAACTTTTGTAAATCTTTGCAAAAAACCATTACTAATCGTTTGTACTGCTTTATTTGTTATTTTCACAGCAATGCTAGTTCTTTCATTTGTGACACCACTTGGAAACACTTTTTCAGGTAGCATGAACTTAAAGGATACTATGGAAGAAATGGCTCTAGACTTCAAAGTTAAATCTTCATTAACATTTGGTAAAGATGGAAATGGAGAAATGAAAGTTACATTTGATGAAGCAAAACTTAAAGAGATCATGAAAGAAGTTCCTGGAATGACAGATGAAGTGATCGATACAGCAATCAAAGGAATGCAAAATACAAAATTCAAGTATGAAAAGAAAGACGGCAAATACATTATTGTAGAAGGCGGTTCTTTTGATATTAAAGGAAACAAAATTGTTCCAGTTAATGCAGAAGATTATGATAAAGTAGTGCCATCATTTGTTTGTACAGCAAACTCTGCAGTTCAATTAACTTCAATTGTTTTAATGGTTGTTAGTGGTCTTGCACTTGCTGGTTGCGTTGTTGTTACAGTTCTTGCTAATAAAGGCGTTATCAAAACAGAAGAAAAATCTGAAGCAGTTGCTGAATAATAAGTAATAAAATTTCATAATAAAAAGAGGAAAATTCTTTCCTCTTTTTTTAAAAGTATAGGAGATAAAAATGAGAAAATTTATTAATTTTTGTAAAAAGCCACTTTTGATTGCAACTGCTAGTGTGTTTGGTTTGTTTTTAATTATGCTTATTGTTGTTTGTGCTATTCCTCGTGGAAATAAATATGAATACAATAAAACATTTTTTGGTCAATCAATCAATATGAGCTTTTCATTTGAAGATGGAAAGATGGTTGCCGACACAAGTGGTATGACGGGTGAAGAAGATATTCAAGTAAGTCCTGTTGAGTATAAAATAGAAAAGGGTATTCTCTATTCAATTGAAAATGGCATAAGTGAAAAAGTTGGAAAAATAAATTCATTCAAAATTGTTGTTGATGTAAACGACATTATTGAGAATATGAAAAAAGAGTTTGAGCAAGGGACTGAAGGTTCAGAGAATCCATACGAACCAGGAGAGATTGTAGATGTTGAACAAATGTCGCAAATGATTAGATTTATTTTTGGAAAGGAAATTGTTTTAAAATGTAATTTAACCATTGCTCTTAGAACCACATCAATAGTATTTGTTTCTGTGTTTGGAGTTATTGCTGCACTTTGTGTTGTTTTACTTATATTAGATAAAAAAGGTGTTATCAAATATAAAGAAGATAAAATGACAGAAACTAATGTTGAAACACTTCCAACAACAGTTGAAGAATAATATTGAAACATAAATAAAAAAATAAAAAATCTTAGGCGAGGTTACACTTTAAAAATTTTGTCTAAGATTTTTATATTGCTAAATTTATGTGATTTATGTTTGTTAGATTATTTTTCATTTTCTTGACAAATAAACTTAGCTAGGAATATTATAAAAATAGTAAAATAGAAAGGAGAAAATTTATGAAAAAAAATTGTAAAAAATTACAAAGACCTATGCTAATTTTATCTGCAGTTTTATTTGTTTTGTTCACGGTGCTTTTAATTGTTGCTTCAGTTGCACCACTTGGAAAGACTTATGCTTATTCAGATAAGATGTCACTTAGTAGCTTTGGTGTTGATGCAGAGATAAAAGTTACTCAATCAATAACATTGAGTGGTGACAAAAAAGGTGAAACAAGTGCAAAGTTTAGCTCTAGCTCATTAAAAAAGATATTGAAGGAAAAACTAGGTGATGCTTATTCAGAGGATACATTTGATAAGATTTCCAAAACTCTTTCTACAGAAGTTCCATTCACATACACAGAGTCTGATGGCAAAATAATTATAGTTGGTGGAGCTGCTGGAATTTATGAACAAAAGGGTGCAAATCTTGTTTTGTCTGATGATATTTCATTTAAGTGCACAGGAAGTACAGTTGCACAAATTGCTTCAGCTATAATAATGGTTGTTAGTGGTGTTGCATTTATTACTATTTTTGTTTTTTCAAAAAAGAATTCAAGCAAAAAAGCATAATGTAATTTAGGTTTATTTTCATAAAAAAAAGAGGCTTATGCCTCTTTTTTTAATCAAAAATTAATGGTAATCAATATTATTAGCTTCAAAATAAATATCCATCCAAGAGTCTACTCTTTTTATATTGTCTGCAAATACTCTTTCTATTTTAACATCTCTAAAATATAGCATTCTTATGTCAGTCCCAATAAAATCTTTTGCATTCACTGGGCTATCATCAATCATCATTTCAATGCCAAGTTCCTTGCAGGTTTCTGCTTTGTTTGCATTGTCCCAAGCAAAGCCATCAAACTCAATTCCAAGTTCTTCTATTCTTTTCATTGCAAGTTTAGTTTCGTCAGCATAATTTCTAATACCCCTGTTTGAAACAATATAGAGTTCATGACCTTCATTTTTCAATCTTTTCAAAATCTCTTTTGCACCAGTGATAAATTGTGCAGTTTCAGAAGCCAAAATATAGTATTTTTTATAGAAATTAAGTTTTTCTTCATCATTCCAATCAAAGCATTTTTCTTGTGCGGTAAGATCACTACGCATTCTTTTTTTTCCACCAAGTTCAAAATAAGAATAATAATCTGCATAAAACTTTAATGCTCTTTCTGAGTCTAAAATAACTCCATCAAAATCAATACCAATTTTCATTTGTTTTACCTCTGCCTTAATTATACAAAAATTTTCACTTTCAAGTCAAAGAAAAAGTAGCAAGTGTTTTGCTACTTTTTTCTTGTGCAGACTATTTGGGCATATAAGTGCAGCAGTCTGGGCAGGCGGTGTTGTCACAAGTTCGAACAGTTATTCCGTTTGCAGTGCATGTGCAATTATCATTAAAAATACAATTTGCTTCGCAGTCAACATGAATATCTTTCCTTATTGGTGGTTGACCAATTTTTTCAACTTCGCCAACTTCTGCCTCGTTGCTTGGCATATATGTTTTGCAACCAGTATCTTTTTTAACTTCAACTTGTTTTGCTGTGCAATTGCTATTTTTATTATATACACAGCCCTTTCTTTTACATTTTAAATCAAACATATTTTTATCTCCTAAAATTATTATGTGCGAGTTTTTCTATTTTAACCATTAAATTTTTCTTATTTGACAGACTACACTTTTATGTGTATAATAAAGAAACATGGAGATAAAATATGAGAGTTATTTTAATTAAAGATGTTAAAACCCAAGGTAAAAAGGGTGA
>CATLBG010000084.1 GCA_949878595.1 uncultured Clostridia bacterium | reverse complement strand
TCTGAAAAATTTTCAGCAAACAAATCTTGGTCAATCTCTCTCTTCTGATTTTGTCTTTTTTCATTTTTATCTTTCTCTTCTGTTTCTTTTTTGTCTTCTATATTTTCTTTTCTATTTTTTATTTGTTTGAGTTTGATTATCAACAAAATCATTGAAGCTAATGAAAATAGCGAAACTAAAGCATCAACAACATACATAATCCAAACAAAGTTTCCACTAGTGAAACTTTTTGAATTTACAAAAATTCCAATAACACCTGCTGCAAGCGACAATATGTCTATCAAAAAAACAAAAAATAAAACTTTTCCTTTTGACTTAACTTTATTTTCAACTTTCTTTGTTATTTTGGAATTTTCAACTACCTTAAATTGCTTAAAAAATATTATCTGTTTTATGAGTGAAACTAAATCAAAAATTGATAGAACAATTAATGCAATAGATAAAATTATCACACCAACCATTGAAGTTGAGTAGTTTACTGAACCACCAACTGAAACATTTTGTGCCCCACCTGCACTCATTCCTTCAGTAAAGTTTGAAACACTAGATCTTACAAAATTTAAACCAACAGAAAGATATATTCCATAGCACCCACCAAATACAAGTGAGGCAAATAGAACAAATGAAGCTATAATATAAAACACTGAAATTTTATTTGATTTTTTCATGACCTTCTAATTTTAGGTTAAGAAAAAACGCAAATTTTATACATTTTTTTATAAATTCATTAATATATACTTAATTTATCTTAATTTTTTATAAAATAAAATAATCAGATGATTTATTTTCACCTGATTAATAATTGTGATTAACTTTATAAACTTTCAACTATTTTTAACTTTTTGTCTAAAATAATAAAGTTTTCATCATAAACAAAACTTCCTGTTAACTTGTTTCCCTTTAAAATTTCTGGGAGCCAAAAACTATCATCTGCAAACATTTGATTAAATGGAATTTGATCTAAACTAAACCATTCAGGGCACATTTCATCACTCTCTTGAATTTTGCCATCATAATCACTGGCAAGATAAATATTCATTTCGACATTTGTTCTTTCACCCTTAACAAATTCATCAAAATTAATTATTGCCATTTTATTATAGTTCTTTGGAACAACACCAATTTCTTCAACAGTTTCCCTCACCATTGTTTCATCAATAGTTTCACCTTCTTGTTGTTTTCCGCCAACACCATTAAGTTTTCCTTCTCCAAAACCTCTCTTTTTTCTTGCAAGTAAAATTTTATTCTCTTTAACAATTAAAAGAAGAGTTGTTTTTAAATTTTTCATATGTCACCTAAATTTTTTAATTATCCATTATTTTTTTCTATTGATTTCTTTTTTCCTATAATCTTTGGGTCTTCAGTAAGTTCAACCCTTGCTTTTTCTATAACCTTTCCATATTCTCCGTTTCTATTTTCTGCTAAACCAAAGTTACTTTTTGATATATACATAGGAATAGAATTATGTTTGCTAACTTTATTAACATAATCTTTATTTGAAATATATGTAAACATTGGGTCTATGCTAAAATCGTATATTGAACCAATTGGAAGACCAAATAGAGTATAACCAAGTTTCCCAAGATTATTTTCTAGTTCTAAAGAAATATTTTCAACTTTTCCAAGTTTTGGATTTTCTGCATAGCCTTCAACTAAATGATTTATTAGTTCCATAATTTTTCTAGCAAGAACTGTCTTAAACATAAAGATTTTTGTTGAGCTATATGCTCTATCTGGCTCCATTGTTCCGTCCATATCAATATCAAATCTCTTTGCCTGTTTTCTTAAATCTGCAATTATTTTTTCAATTGTATAAAAATCTATTTTCCCATTTACACTTATTGCAATTCTGTTTACATCATCATTACATCTTTAATTTGATCTATATTTTTGTCTCTTATTTCTTTATAGCTTTTCATATTTTCACCTCTACCCACGCATTATATCACAATGATTAATTAATTGATAGTCTTTTTTTTAAATTTTTAATATTGACTTATCTTTTTTTGAAGGTTATAATAGATTTATGGAAGAAAATATTATTTTAATTGGTCCTAAAGCCGTTGGAAAATCTACTATAGCCTCTAAACTCCAAGAAACCCTTGAGAAAAAAGGCATGGGAAAATATACAATCTTAAAACTTGATTTATTCTTTAAATACTGTCAAGACTCACTTAATAAATGTTTATTTTTCACTGAACGTGAAAGAAAAGCAATTCTTAATAATGAAATTAGTCAAATCAACCAATCTTCAAAGAACTATGAATTTCTAAAACAATTACTCATTGAAGACTTTGAAAAAAGTGAAGATGAAAAATTTGAATTAAATGAACTTTTCAATTTTAAAGACTTCATAGATATCATTGAAAATTATCAAGAAGTTTCAAACGTTCAAGCAATGACACATATGTTTTGCAACGACACTTTCATGATTTTTGACCAAACAATTTATTTGAAGATTTTAGAATGTTGTCTTAAAAAATATAAGAAACCATTAATAATTGATGCAGGTGCAAATATTGGACCAGTATATAACATGGATAATCAAGACCTAACTTACATTCAATATAAGTTCCCTGACATAGACATTAAAACATATCAAAGAAAAATTATGGAAGAAATTCCATTTAAAGTTTTCATTGAACCATGTGATGGATATGAAAATCTTAAATGCCCTGATATTAGAGATGCAGCCAACAGAATGTATTTAAAACATTCTGATTCTTATAGAAGATTTGCAAACATTTCAACTAAACCAAGAAAACTATATACTATGGATTTTGCTTCATTTGATAGAGATAACCCTGTTGATAGAATTGAAAAATCACTTTTTATTGATGAAGAAGAAATTTTAAGAGTTGCAAACGATATTTCTAAACAAATAGAAAACTTAAAAACATTTGAATAAAAACAATACCTTTCGGGTATTGTTTTTTGTTAGCTAAAATTCAATTTTTCCAAGCAAATAATCAATACTTTTCACAAAGATAATCTGCAAACTTTATAAATGTATCAAAATCGCATTTTTTTCATTCACCCAATATGAAATTATACAAACATTCACAAACATGGCGTCTGCAAGTTCTTTTCTTTAAATGTCTTTTTCTTCACTAGATTCTGCATAAACTTTTACAAGAAAAACTTTTATTAAAGACTGGCTCATAATATTTTGTATATACGCAGGATTTTGGTTTGTATTCTTTTTTATATTAATATTAGTTTCTGCTTTTGGAGCCTAATTTTTTTAAAAATAAAAACACTCAATCTTTTGAGTGTTTTTATTTTTAATCTCATCATCTATCTAAATTAAAACCATTAAAAATTATATAAGATTTAAGTTTTTATATTATTTAATATATTTTATTAACTCGCTTAAATCGGATATTATTTTTAAATTTTCAGGCTTAATTTGAGTTTGATTGTAAGTTGTAGACATTAAAAGTGATGTAGTATTTTTGCACTGCTCTAAAACTGTTTGGCATAATTTTATGTCATCATCAATAAATATATCAGCTTGTTCTTCTGCACAAATTTTTGCCTTGTCTGCTTGCCCAATATAAAGTTTGCTAAATTTAATTCCATTAATTTTAAACCATTTTTTAGTGATTCCTTCTGGGTCTGTATGCCAATCATTTGCTCTGGCTGTTGCAAAAATTATTTTGTGACCAGCATCATATAAATCATTTATAATTTTAACTGCATTTAGCTTTGGCGGAAATTCAAGCATCATTTGATCGCCATATTTTTTATACCATTCAAGGGCGGTTTCCATACTCCAATCAAACTTACCCTCAGCAAAACGAGATTCTTTTTTCACAAGTTTATAAGGTAAGTTGTGCTCAGCAAAAAATTTGGATATATAATATTCACTATATCCATCAGTATCACAAAGAGTATCATCAACATCAATAACAAAAACCATAAAAACCTCCTTGTTATTGCAATGGAGAATAATCTGTTGGTTTCAAAGTTTTGCTGACAATATCAATAACAAGTTTTCCATTCTCATTACTCTTTCTCCAAATCTCTATTCTCTCTTCATCTTTCATGAACTTATCCCAAGCCTCTCTTTGAGCTTCAACGCTTTCAAACTTCAAAAGATAAGTTAAAAAATTCTTTTCATTCTCATCAACAGAAATCCAAAAAGCAACAGGCTTAATTCCAAATTTTTCAAAAAGCCTTATTGTATGCTTTTCAAATCTTTCATGAAGTTCATTCATTCTGCCATCAGCAACTTCATATCTTCTTAATTCATATAT
>CATLBG010000083.1 GCA_949878595.1 uncultured Clostridia bacterium | reverse complement strand
CCAGTGTATATTCCTCAATACTAGCCATTCTCTCCTTCAAAGTCCAAGATAAGAGATGTTTTTCATATGCTTTATTTAAATATGACAATGGAAAAATAGCAGAACGACAAATGTTTAATATAAAATAACTTGAAAATAAAAATTTATCTTTTGTATCGCTTGAAAATGAATCTTTTCTAATTTTATCTAACTTTTGGATTAAACCATAATATAATTTCTCATCAATTTGTATATCTAAAAAAAATTCTAAAATTTTTCTTTCAGATAGAAAATTAATCTCGTCATAAAAATTTCTACTAGTCAAACATGTTGCTTCTGTTTTGAATTGAGATAAATATTCAGGTACATATGCGATCACTTTATTTTTTTCATCTTTAATCCAATCTGTATACTTAATATAATGAATTTTGCCTAACATAAAAGTTATCTTAATACTATTTCTATTGGTAATATCAGATATTTCACTATTATCTAACCATAAGTTTTCATCCAAAGCTATAAAACCAAGAATTCTATTTTTTTTATCCTTAATTATATCTTTGCGACAAATAGAAATATTAGAGTAAAATCTTATAATTGCCTCTTCTTTATAAGAATTTTCACCAATTTGATAATTCTCATTTTCGCTATAATAAGAGGCTGTAATTAAATCGTTCAATTTAATTCTTTTATCGTTATAAAAAATATAAGTTTTTTTAAATATTTTTTCTGCAGTTTCTCTATCTAAGAGTATTGCCATAGATTTATTTATCATCGCAGAAATTTCTGATGTTGGTGTATTTGTAAAAAAAGAAATAAATTCTTTCCTATTTTTTAAAATAGCACTTCTTACTCCTCGTCCGCCTAACTGTTGAGACTCTCCTCTATAGATTGAAAGACTTTTTAATCTATCAATATTACATAATGGAATTTTTCTCTTTAAATCATTTTTTTCTTCCAGAACAAGATATTTTTCTCCAGTTTCCCTATCCTCCTCAATTTCAAGAAAACGAACTCTTTCACCATTTCTGATAAGTATATCGCCTTTTTCCAAAGTATTGATTATTTCAAAAATATTTGTGTTATTATAGCAAAGGCATTCTATCGATATAATAGCTATTAGCATCACCATATAATAAATTGAACCTGTATGCAATAATAAAACACTTTTATTTGGCTCGGGTGAATCTAAAATATCACAACAATATTTCCCATATTCTTTAAAAACATCAATTTTATTCAGTTCTATTCCATCATAAGAAATTGTGATTTTTTCAAAAATATATTTTATGATTGTCATCTATAAAATCATCTCCCTTTTATTTTAAAGTTATTGGGCTTTATTTGATTCTTGTAAAATATAAGTACTCATTATTTTTGCCAATCGAACAGGAACCGCATTACCTATTTCTTTACCTATTTCTTGCATGCTTCCTTCAAAAATATATGAATCAGGAAAAGTTTGCAATGCAGCTGCTTCTCTTAAAGAAATCGCTCTATCCTGGTCAGGATGTCCAAAACGACCATTTGAAATACTATAACATTTGGCAGTTAAAGTAGGGGAGGGTTTATCCCAAGACATCCTGCCATATACATCTGTATGCCCTTTAAAATTCTTATGGCAATTTAAAACTAATTTTTTCGGCCAACTTGTCCTGCTTCCACCATCATGAGGAGTTATTCTAATACGTTTTAATAAAAGAGGACTCAAATTAGCACATCGATGATTAGGAATACCTAGACAATTCTCCCCAGCTTTTATTGAGGGATAAGATGAAATGGTCTCTCTTACAGTTACATATGGTAACTTATCTTTTCCATGCGTAGCAGCAGGTATTAGTGGTTTAAACTTTCTAGAAGCAATTAAAATATATCTTCGGCGATTTTGAGGTACACCATAATCTTTTGCATATACAACTTTTTCATCAAAAAAATAATTATTATTTGAAAGAGTTTTCTTAAATTCATTTAAAACTTCAGCCCCCTTACCTTTTAATCCAGGAACATTTTCAATAAATATGTGAGCTGGCAATAATGCTTTCACAAAGCGTCCAAATTCGTTCAGAAGATTAAAGGATTTATGTTGTATCACCTTTCCATCTTTATCGCACTTTTCTTGTCTTAAAATACTGAAAGGTTGACAAGGAGCACAACCAACCAGCAACAAATTATCATTATTTTTAATATCAGGAAATAAGTTTATCAATTCTTCAGGTGTTAAATCACAAATATTTTTTTGCAAATATATATTTTTATTATTGTTTTCATAAGTTTCCTTACAGGCAGGGCTAGAATCTATCCCACATAATACATTTATACCAGCTTCTATTAAACCACAGGTCATTCCCCCACCACCACAAAAAAAATCTAATGCTATCATACTGACCTCTTATCTTTATTCACTAAGAATTTTATCAAATTATGTTTTATTATATCATATAAAAATTTAAATCTTTCTTAAATAATTAATGTCATTTCTGTAAAAACGCCTAAAATTTCGTTCTATTAAAATTGTTTTATAATTTATATTAAGAATGAATATATCATATTCTTTATTAAAACTCTTCATAAAAAAATTTGATTATCATCCATTAATTTTTTCCACTTATATTTGTTGCTGTTTTTTAATTTATTACTCTCTAAAAGATTGTAATCATAAATTTTTATATAATCCTTATGATTATTACTTTTAGTTATTTTATTTAATATTACTTTATTTTTTGTCCACTTTTTCTATCCTTATGTTATATCTATTTGCAAAGAAGAAAATTAATCCACTTGTTACCCCTATTTTGCTTATCATAAGTAATCCATGATTCTAAGCAATCCATTTCAGATTTATCACAAATTTTCACAAATTTTTCCAATGTCATATCATTATAAAACCTGTCATCTCTCACCCCTTCGTATTCTCCATACTTAAAGGATGCATACATAAAACCATCTTGTTTTAATGCATTTTTGCATTTTTTTAAAGTTTGGATAAGGTCTTCAGATGAAATATGTAATAAAGATGCACATGCCCATATACCATCAAATTTTTCTTGAAAATCAATATCTTGTGCACAACCTTCTATCACATGTGTAAGTCCTATTTTTCTTCCATTCTCGCAAAACTCTTTTGTAGGATCAATTGAATAAACTTCATAACCTAAATTTTGAAAATAGAGAGAATCTTTGCCTGAACCGAATCCCAAATCAAGAATTGTTCCTATTTTATCTATAGCTTCCAGGAATTTATTTATTTCAGTTGTCATATCTATGCTTTGCGTTTTTTCTATATACTCTTGAGCATTTTTTGTGTAATAATCCATATTAACAACCTCTACACCCTAAATAAAATTTATCAACAAAATCATTTGCTATCGCATAATCAAATTCTTCCAATAAAGAAGTACTTTTTATCTCTTCCTTATGCAATTCTTTTTGCAATCTAAGGTTTCTTTTTTTCAATTCTTCTATGGCATCATCGCTAGGTGTGATATTTGATTTTTTAGAGTTACAGCCTTTATGAACTTCCACAAATCATCTGAATATAGATAACTCCAAGGAATGACGTGATCTCTAGAAAGTTCTCTATCTGGAATGCTTTTGCCACATATAAAACAAGTATGATTGCTATTTTCTAAATCAAGATATTGATCAAAATAAGTTAATGGCTTCTTTCTTCTTACTTCTTGATCGTCCATAATTCTTACCTTTTTTGCAATTCGAGGGCATGAATTATAATTTTCCAGCATTAAACTCCATCTATAATTAATTAAATCAAATAGGTCTTGCTTGATATTATAAATTTCTTTTAATAGTTGTTTTGATATGTATATTTTATTTTCTTTTTTATTCACTTCATAAAAATCATATGTTTTACCTTCAAGATTCAAAAAAAGCGGCATTACATAAGATTTGATGTTTGAAATACATTTTCTAATGGAGCTCTTAAATTCATTTTCAAAATTACTGTTTATATATTGATTCGCTCTGACAAAAGTAATTGGCTTAAAATCATCTTTTTTCTCTTGATATAACTTAATTAGTTTTTTTACTTCTTGAAGAATTATTGGAGGTTGATTTGGAGCTGATTGATATAAATTAAAATAAATCGTTTGATCCCAATAATACTTAAACATTTTTGTTCCAATATCATAAAGAGATATTTCAATAGTGTCAGAAAGGCTATATAGATACATATTGGATGACTCTACTAATGCTTTTGCCCAAGCCATCTTATATGTATTGCTATAATCACATTCTCTTAATACTTTTTTGAAATCAGCAAGCATTTTACTCATATAATTACCTCCCATATAGCATAAATTGACATCTTTTGAGAAAATTATACCATTTTTACATTATAATTTAAAGTTTATTCTGCGAATAAATAAAAAAACAAGCTTCATTGAGCTTGCAAATTAAATATTTCAGAAACCAAATGGTACATTTCCCATTGGAGGAACTACTCCCTGA
>CATLBG010000082.1 GCA_949878595.1 uncultured Clostridia bacterium | reverse complement strand
TAAGATTTGTTATGACATCGGACACAACAACTTTATTGACCCAAAATTTGACTATTTAACAAAATATAGAGATAAAATCATTTGCCTTCATCTACATGACAATGATGGAACTGATGACCATCATACACTTAATAAATATGGTTCAATTAATTGGAAAAATATTGCCACCAAACTTTCAAAACTTCCACATGATATAAACTTAGATTATGAACTTTTGCTTTGCAAACGAGGCCCAGAATCTAAAAAGGAAGTCTTGACTGAGACCTATAGACAAGCATGTGAACTTGAGAAAATGGTTTTATCACAAAAACCAAATAAATAGACAAAAAATATCAACTTATTTCAAAAAGTTGATATTTTTTTCTTGTGGGTTTATAATATTTCTATGAGAAATGTATTCATTTATAATCCTGAAAGCGGAAAAGGTAAACTGAAAAAATATAAAGATTATATTTCAGAAAAACTTAAAGCAAAATATGGTGAGATTGAGTGGCTTGAAACCACTCACATTGGTCATGCCTTTGAATATGCAAAAGAATATGGAAAAGTGTGTGACTATATTTTTGTTTCTGGCGGTGATGGAACTCTAAATGAAGTTATTAATGGAATAAGCCAAAATGAAAAAAAACCTATTGTTGGATATATTCCATCAGGCACAGTAAATGATGTAGCAAGATCACTTGGACTAAAAAAGAATATTAAAAAGGCAGTGAACAACTTAATTAATGGCTCTATATTTGAACATGACATTTTTAAAGTTAATGGGAAATATGGAATTTATGTTTGCTGTGCTGGACTTTTTTCAAAATCTAGCTATGAAACAAGAAGATATGAAAAAAAGAAATTTGGAAAGATTGCATATCTTATCAACGGAATACGAGAAATTTTAAAAGCTAAACCTCTCCCTGTTGAACTTAACACAGAAGATGAAAAATTTTCTGCAAACTGTGCAATGCTTTTAATTCTCAACTCAAGAAGTGCTGCTGGCTTTAAACTCAACAAAAAAGCAGAACTTAATGATGGCGAGGTTGAAGTTGTTATATTTAAGACCGCAAAAAGCCATATTAGACTTGCTACAATTTTTAGAATTGCTAACACCTTCTTATTTGGACTTAAGGCAAAAAAACGTTCTAAATTTTTAATTTATAAAACATTGTCTCATTTTACAATCAAAGTATCTGAAGATACACCAATTAACCTAGATGGTGAAAAAAGTGTAAGTGGAACATTTTCATTTGAATGTATAAATAAAGGTGTTAAAATTATAGCCCCTGCCAAAAATAATAAGGAGTAATAACATGGAAAATCAAGCTAGCAACACTATGCTTAATGTTAACATTAAAAGCAAGCCAGAATTTTTTAAGCTTAGCCTCAATCAAATTTTGAAGCCTGCTATGTTTTTGTTATTCGCAATTCTATATGAAATTATAAACTTTGCAACACTTGGGCTTCAATTTTTACCTAAATATTTTTTATTTGACTTTGGTGCTTTTTTGATATTTGCAGGAATCATTTTTCTTGTAAGCAAAAACTGGCTATCAAACATATTCTTCTTTTTCTTTTTAGGAATACAATTTTTGTTAAACGTTGTAAATGGCTCAGTTTTGCTTGCAACCGAAGATGTTTTCTTTTTTGAAATTTTAATATTATCATCTGAAGCTATGTCTTCATTCGATTGGTCATTTATTAACTTTAACTGCATTATATATAATTGCATATTGCTTGCTATTAGTATTGTTAGCGTTGTTTTAGTAGATATATTTTGCAAACGCAAAAAATTTAAAATAAAAAAAATAACAAAGCCTCTTCTTATATTTATTGTTGTTTTCTGTTCATGGATTATTGGTATAACATTTTATTCTTCTGAAATTCTTTATTTGCATAACAGTAAGGATAAAAATAAAGTTTCAGCATTCAATAGTGAACTCTGGGACGAACTTGAATATAAAATTACTGGTCTTGAGGCATTTGGAACATATGGCTTTTATGTTAAAGACATATATAACTCATATTTAAGAAAAGTTGACTATGATAGCAAGCTTGATGAATATGTGAATTGGATTAAAAATGGTGAAACTGAAATTAACCCAGAAGCAACTCTGTTTGACAAAAACCTTATCGTTATATGTATGGAGAGCCTAGACAGCTTTGCAATAGATCCATATAACACCCCTACACTTTGGAAAATGTGTTATGGAAATGAAATTCCAGATTCAAACAATCCTGGCACTGGAATTTATTTAGAAAACTTCTATTCAAAAAATAAAACTAACATAAGCGAAGACATTGGACTTTTAGGCTATGTTGCAAAAACAACTAAATTTAGTGCTGAGGCAGATTCAATTTCATTCAAATATTCTCTTCCAAATCTATTTAATCAGCTTGGATATCAGACAAATTATTTCCATTCATTCTTAAAGAGTTTTTATAGCAGAGAAACTATTAATAAAAATATGGGCTTTCAAAATTTATATTTCCTTGAAGACATAGATTTTGATGGAAAGAGCCTTGATTTTAACACCTGGAACAGCGAAGTAGATTATTTTAATAGTGCGAAAGATAAAATGATTCCTGAAGACGGAAGCAAGTTTTTTAGCTTCTACATGACAGTTTCAGCTCATGGAACATATGACATAGCAAACCCTAATTTTAATGATTATTACAACACTTATGATGGAAACCTCACAAAGTATAAAACTTGGCTAAAAGAAAATACAGATTTCACCTACCCAAAAGATAGCGAAATTGAAAAACTTTATAGACAATTCAAATGTGCTGCAATGGACACTGACGCAATGGTTGCTGAAATGATTAATCACCTAACTTCAACTGGCCTATTGGAAAAAACAACAATTCTTCTCTATGCAGACCATGATTGCTTCTATAACAATATGGGGCTTGAAATAAAAGGCAATGATGCTGGTCAAGAAAGATTTAATATTCCTTGCATTATCTATGACGGAAGTAAAACACTTTCAAATGAAGTAATTTCTGATTTCACAACAGTATATAATATTTACCCAACAATCTGTGGCTTGTATGGCTTGCCATATAACACGAATATGTGCCATAGCGTTAGCATTTTCAGCGATGACTTAAGCTCAAACATTATGTATTCAACTGAAGCAATCGTTGGTTATTTTGACCAAAACTGCCAGTCTATAACACTTATGGAAGTTAAAAAAGCTAATGAAAGCGTAACACAAGCCGAAGTAGACAAATTTATGGAAAACGCAAATAAACTCCGTGAAAAACAGAAAAAACTAAACTTTATCTATAAAGCAAAATGGAAAGTTAATATTTTAAATTAAAAAAGAGATAGTTTTCACTATCTCTTTTTATTATAATTTTAAATTTGTTCAAAATTATAATTTATTAACAACTTATTATCTAGTATAAACATAATAATCACCTGATTCAGATTTTGTATAATTATCATTAAGAAATGTATTTGAACCATCATCTACAGTTTTGAGAACTTTAATTGAATAAGCAAAATTTAACAGACCTCCTAAAGCAGTTTTACTTGTTGCCGCCTTATAAATTTTTGAGCTCTCTATAGTAACCTTAGTTATAGTGCAACCACCAAATGCACCCAAAGCTATGCTTGTAACACTGCTTGGTATAATTACAGAATCTAAATAAGTGCAATTGGCAAATGCATAACCATCAATAGTCGTAACACCATTTGAAATAACAAGTGAACTTACTCCACATCTATTAAAAGCACTATATCCTATAGTTTTTACACTTGATGGTATTGTTACTGTTCTCAACAAATTACACTCAAAGAATGCATATTCTCCAATAGATTTAATACTACTTGGAATTGTAACAGTATTTGCATTAATACCTTTCACTATTCTATTCGTGCTAGAATCAATCAAAAGATTTAATTGATTACCTGCAGCATCTTTACTTGTATATTTTGTATTTCCATCTGTAACCATTATTGAAGTAAACTTACAACCGTAAAATGCAGTAGATGATATATTTGTTAAACTTCTTGGAATTGTAATTGAAGTTAAACTTGTGCAATCTTTAAATGAATAATAATTTAAAGTAGTTATTCCCTCAGAAAAGTTTACTGAAGATATCTTGCTGCAACGTTCAAATGCATTTTCTTCAATATTTGAAACACTACTTGGTAATGAAATACTAGTCAATCCACTGCAACCATAAAATGCATAACTTCCTATTGATGTTACACTATTTGGAATTGAAATACTAGTTATTCCACTACAATTTTGGAATACTGATTTACCTATACTAACAACACTTTTACCTTGATATGTCTCTGGTATAATTATTTCAGTTTCGCCTGAAGTTTTGTCAAATGCTGAAACTTCAACACCACCTTCACAATCTACAAAAGTTAAATATGACTTTTGAACAACTTTTGTCAAATCATAAACATTATAATCTCCATCAGTTGACACTTCATAGCCACTCAAAAATTCATTTGAGCCATCATCTATGCTAGCAAGAACTCTAACTTCTGTTGCATTTTCAAGAATGCCACCTGCTTGATTCCATTCAATACCTAAAAGAGCACTATAAATTTCACTATTTTTTATTGTGA
>CATLBG010000081.1 GCA_949878595.1 uncultured Clostridia bacterium | reverse complement strand
TATAATTGTGGATAAAATAGCAGTTGTTATTGTTGAAACATATTCTGCAAAATTAGTAATTGCGAATGTTGTTCAAGATAATTATTTTTCAATTTGTGACTATGAAATTGAAACAATAAACCCAGGATTAGAGATGGATGATGACCACTTTTTGAAAAAGAATCAAATTAGTTCAATCATCAACATACTAAAAAACTTTAGAAAAATTTGTGATATGTTTGCGGTGACCAAAACCATTGCTGTTGCAACATTTGTTAGGGATTCAAAGCCTATGAATATTTACAGCTTTTTTGATGAGGTCTTTGTAACATGTGGTTTTAGATTTTCGCTTATGTCTTCAGAAGAGCAGAATATCGCTATATACACAGGCATAATGAATAGTTATGATTTGCCAAAGGGTGTTATAATTAATGTTGGGGCAGATAATATTCATTTAGTTCATTATAATAGAAGAAATATTTTAAATCAAGGTTATATCCCAGTAGGTCCAAAAACTTTGGCATCTATGTATGATCTTGCAAAACTTGGAAAAGAGGAGGCTTTTGAAAAAGTTGCAAAATATATAAAATCTCAACTTTCAGATTTTGCATGGCTCAGTCAAGTTGAACCAGAATTTACATTTATTGGTAATGGACCATATTTTGAAGACCTTTCAAAAATGGATAGAATTTATAAAAAATATCCTTTAGATAAAGATGATGGATATGTTTTTGAAACAGCAGATATTGCTCATATTTTCTCACAACTTAATACACTTGAACTTAATGAAAACAAGAGGCTTAAGGGTTTAACTGAACCAAGAGCAGACATATTTGCATATGCAGTTCAAATAATAAAAACAATTTCAGAATATATTGGTAAAGAATCTGTTACAATAACAACTAGGGCATTAATTGAAGGTTTGTTATTTAATAGTGTTACACCAACCACTATTGAAAAACCAAACTCAGATATAGTTGGATTTTCTGTTATGGCTCAAACTTCAGAATATGAAGCAAATTCAACAAGACACAATGAACAGGTATACAATTTATCAATGCTCTTATTCAAACAGCTAAGAGTATTACACAAGCTACCAAGAGGATATGTAAAAATTCTTAGAGTTGCATCATATATGCATGATGTTGGAAAGAGAATTAGTTATAAAAATCATGCTGCACATTCATTTGAAGTTGTTCTCAATAGTGAAATTTATGGATTAACTCACAGAGAATTAATTCTTGCAAGTTTTGTTGCATCGCTTCACTCTGGTGGAGAGATAAAAATGAATGAATGGGCAAGATATAATGGAATACTCACAGTAGAAGATGCTGATGCAACAAAAAAACTTGGAATCATTTTAAGATTAGCCGAATGTTTTGATAGAACAAAAAATAATGTTATTGTAGACATTAATTGTGATATATTAGGTGACTCAGTTATTATGAAAACTGCAACAACTTCTGATGCAACCTTTGAAATTCAAAGGGGAATGGAAGTTAGAAAAGATTTTGAAAAGATATTCCATAAAAAACTTGAAATTTTATAAAAATAAAAACCTTTGCATCTGCAGAGGTTTTTTGCTATAAATGAAAAATAAAAAGCAACTATTTTTAGTTGCTTTTTTATAATAATATTATTCTTCTGTTGTTTCTTCAGAAGTTTCAGGTTCAACTGGTGATTCTGGTTGCTCAGGAGTTTCAGGATTAACAGGGACTTCAGGATTCTCAGGAGTTTCAGGTTCTACAGGAACTTCTGGCTGTTCAGGAATTTCTGGAACATCTGGCAAAGCAAGTTCTGTTAAAGTAATTTCAAATTTAACTTCGCTATCAAGATTTGCAGAAAGTCTAATTTCATTTTCATTGTTTGTTGCAAAAATTGAGAAACTAAATCCAAAGAAATCATAGGTGTTTGTGTTTTTATTTATTGGAACGATATGCATAGACATATCTTCATGCAATGCATAGTAAAGTCTGTTGAGTTTATAATCAATAACGAAAGCGATATTGTTATTAGAGAAGAATTCAGAAATTTTTTCTGGGGTAGGGTTTTCAGTAATTCCTAGTCTTTTTGCAACTTCTGCTAACATATTGTCATATTTAACATGATTTTCAGAAATGTTTAAAAATGAAGAATCAGTTTTATAAAGATATGCTGAAGCGTCTTTATCAGAAACACCGATTCCATCAGTATATTCATTATAAGATAAAACTGTTTTGAAAAACATAGGAGTCTCAATCAATTTATCATTTTCGTCAGTATAGCAGAATTGATAGAGAAGTGTAACTTCATTATTAATGTTATCAAACATAATGATTGGTTCATCATTAGATGTTTCATATCCACTTTCTGTTATTGTATATGTATGTTTTTGTTCAGTATCAAAAATTTTATAACTTAAATCAGAGGTTTTAACTACATATGAAAAGCTATAAACTCCATTATATTCTTGGTTAGGGAATAAAACAGAAATTTCTTCACCTTCATGTTTCATAATAGAATCCACAAAATCATAAAATCCAAGTCTAACAGCAGCCTTCTTTGCACCATTAAGGTCTTTTGTTTTAAAGAAATTAACAAGTTCTGTTTCATCTTCATAAACAATATCATTAACATCAAAGTTTCCTTTAAATGAATAAAGACCATTTAGTGAATGAATTTCTTTATTTTCATCATTAATGTCATCACCAGGTGTTGGATCTGGTGTTGGTCTTGGATTGCTAATGTTAGATGTGTTATCTGCTGAATCATTATTATTTTTGCCATTATCTTTATTTGTTGTACATGCAATAAATGCAAGAGATGCAATTGGAACAATTGCAATGGTAGAACAAATTTTTGCTAAGGTTTCTTTTATTTTACTCATAATCTTTTCTCCTTCTTAATTTATCTTTTATATTATATTCTAAAAATCAGGACTAATGTTTATTGGTGGAACAAGTGTATAGGCATAAGCTACAGTAAATAATCTTAAGTCCTTTATATTTTTGTCATAAACATTTTCAAATACATAAATTGTTTTAGGTGTATTTTTGTTTCCATCAGAAACATTTGATGCATTTTGTTTTGCGTCAAAGGTGAGAGATATAAATATATAGTGATTATTAGTTTCTTCATTAGACATAAAGAAGTTTTTATCATAATATTTAGGATTATCAAACACCACAACTGCAAGATTTTCATCACCATAAACTTTGCCTGTGCTAACTTGATAAGAACCATTTGTTGAAGTCGCATCAAGAACGCCATAGTCTTCTGTTCCACCAGTGCTGGAAGTTATTGAGTTAATATTGAATATATCAGCCTTCTCAGCACGTCTGTTTAGCAAATATTGCTTAAAACCATTAGAATCTTTAACGCCTTTATTGTTATATAGTTCTCTAATATTTTCATTAGTGAGACCTGTAGGATTGTCTTCTGACCACATATTAAATTCGACTGATTGGATAGTTGATAACTTATATTTACCTTGATAGTTTGCAGTAGATAAAACTTTTTCTAAAATTGAGTCATTTGCAACATTTGTATAATCAAAAATACTTGTATTAGTTTGACTGTTGCTTACATTTCCAGCAGTGTTTGAATCATCTTTTTTCTTTTTTGAACCATACAAAGAGTATAGTAGAACAGAAATTGCTACTACAACAACAAGAACTATGGCAACACTCAAAAAAATAATTTTCTTTTTCTTCTTTGAATCCATATTCCACTCCCTTAAAATCATGGTTTCACAATTTTTTTAATTATTGATATTATATCAATAAAGAGTCTAAAAGTCAATAGGCATATAAAATTTGACATAGAAAAACCCCAATATCTGGGGTTATATTAATTATTTTTAATAATTTTCTTTAAGATTTGAGGATATTTGATAAGTTCACCAATTCCAAGTATATTAGATTGTGTCATGTTTGAAAAGTTAACTTTATATCCAGTTTTGTCAAACATATATTTTTCAAAGCCAACCATGGCAGTTGCACCACCAAAATAATATATTCCATTTTTAGAAATATCTGCAATAGCTTCTGGTGAAGATGAAGAAATAATTGAAAGAACTGCTTCTGCAATTTTTCCATAATAATAGTCAACTATAGGGTAAAGCTCAGACGATGAAATGGTGATTTCTTCTTTAAGCTTGTTTTTTGAATTAATTCCAATAACTTTTGTTTTAGCTGAATATGTGCTAAATAGGGAACAGATTTCTGTTTTGATATGCTCAGCCATATCTGGACTAATTTTTAAGTTATAAGATTCTTCAATATATTTAGTTATTGCAACATTAATTATTGAGCCACCGATTGAAAAGTTGTAGCCACTAATAATGTTATAGCCAGAAATAATTGCTACATTTGTGTTGTCCCCACCTATATTAACAATCATTTGTGCAAGGTCACTTTGCAAGCTCATCTCACTTCCAATTGCATATGACAATATATCAGGAATGATATAAACATCAGTTATTCCGGCCTTAAAACAGGCAACTTCATATTTTTTTCTTTCAGATGAATTGATGCCTAAAGGCACACAAAGAATTGCTTTAATTTTTTGTCCAAAACTTTTAACAGGAAAAACTTTCTTTAAAAAGCTCTTTAACATTTGAACAGTCAAGTCTTCATATCTAATGATTCCATTAGATATAGGTGAGAATATAGAAAAGTCTTCTCCTGTTTTTCCAATAAGATTTTTAGCATCAATGCCATAGGCTCTAAAATCACGATTTTTTTGATTTGTGCTAACAGCAACAAGGGTTGGTTCTCTTAAAACCAAACCATTGCCAGATTTATAAATCCAAGTGTTATTAGACCCAAGTTTTAATCCAATATAAAATGTTGACATATTTACCTCAGTTTCATTATATAATATTTTTTTTTATCTTACAAATAAATTTACA
>CATLBG010000080.1 GCA_949878595.1 uncultured Clostridia bacterium | reverse complement strand
TTTAGTGAAGAAGAAAAGGCTGAATTTTCAAAAGAATTTGAATCAATTTTAAGTTTTGTTGATGAGATTACTGGACTGGATTTACCTGATGGTCTTGACACAGATGAAACAGTTCCGTTAAGTGATCTTAGAAGCGATGAACAAAAAGAAAGTTTAGCAAGAGAAGATGCACTTCTCAATGCACCAAAACAAAAGGACGGCTGTTATGTTACGCCGCTGGTGATTGAATAATGGAATTATTTGAAAAATCAATTTTTGAAATTAGAGAAGATATTGTCTCTGGTAAAATTTCATGTGAAGAAGTAACAAAATACTTTATCAAAAGATGTGAAGAAAATAAAGATTTAAATGCAATAATAGAAATTTATGATGACGCTATTGAAAAAGCAAAAGAAGTAGATAGCAAACTTGCAAGAGGTGAAAGTCTTGGCAAACTTGCAGGTGTTCCTGTTGCAATTAAAGATAACATTTTTTATAAAGGCAAACAGGTGACTTGTGCAAGCAAATTTATGCAAGGATATGTGGCACCATATTCAGCAACGGTTGTTGAAAAATTATTGGCAGAAGATGCAGTTATAATAGCTAGAACCAATATGGACGAATTTGCGATGGGTGGAAGTTGTGAAAAGAGTTGTTATGGTCCTTGTCACAATGCTTATAATCGTGATTATGTTTCTGGTGGCAGCAGTGGTGGAAGTGCCGTCAGTGTTGCAGCAGGTTTAGTTCCACTTGCAATTGGCACTGATACGGGTGGGTCAATTAGACAGCCAGCTTCTTATAACGGAATCGTTGGCATAAAACCAACCTATGGCACAGTTTCAAGATATGGCATTGTTGCGTTTGCAAGTTCATTAGACCAATGCTCTCCACTTACAAAAACGATAAGTGAATGTGAATATGTTCTCAAAATTTTGGCAGGCAAAGATGAGCGTGATCAAACAAGCATATCAAATGGGTTTATTGCTCCAGAAAATAAAAAATTCAAACTTGGTGTTTGCACTGAAATTATAGAAAAGTTCAAAACAATGGCTGGTTATAAACACTTTGCAGAAGCACTTGAAAAGCTAAAACAAGAATTTGATATTGTTGAAGTGTCAGTTCCTCATGTTTCAAACTCACTTGCATGTTACTATATTTTAGCCCCAGCAGAAGCAACTTCAAACCTTTCAAGATTCGATGGCGTAAAATATGCAACAAGAAGTGAAAACGCAATTAGTTTAAATGATGTATATGTAAACAGTAGAACCGAAGGCTTTGGTAAAGAGGTCAAGCGTAGAATTATGCTTGGAAACTTCGTGCTTTCAAGTGGATTTTTTGATGCATATTATGGCAAAGCAAAAAAATTACAAAGATTAATTAAAAAAGAATTCAAAAATGCTTTTGCTGATTGTGATGCAATAATTCTTCCAACTACAACAGGCACAGCCTTTAAGATTGGTGAAAAAATGGTGGATCCTGTTTCAATGTATTTAGAAGATTTATTTACAGTTCCAGCAAACATTGCAGGTATTCCAGCATTAGTAGTTCCTTATGCAAAAGAAAATGGACTTCCTATTGGTATGCAATTTTTAGCTGATGAGCAAAAAGAGGAAACACTATTTGCTATCGCAGAAAAGTTTAAAAATATTGTGGAGGCACAATAATGGGATTAATGCAAGAATATGATATTGTTATGGGTCTAGAAATCCATGCAGAACTCGCCACCAAAACAAAAGTTTTTTGCTCTTGCAAAAATGAGTTTGGTGATGAGCCAAACACAAACACTTGCCCTGTTTGCACAGGCATGCCAGGGGCTCTTCCTGTTTTAAATAAGCGTGCAGTAGAGCTTGCAATGAAGGCAGGTTTGTCTTTTGGTTCAAAAATTTCAAAATATACAGTTTTTGAAAGAAAGAATTACTTTTATCCTGATTTAAGCAAGGCATATCAAATCAGTCAACTTGTCTATCCATTAAATCTTGGTGGAGGTATAAAGCTTTCTAGTGGAAAGTTTATCAGAATTAATAGAATTCATCTTGAGGAAGATGCAGGAAAGCTTACCCACATAAGTAAGGCTGTTGGAACCTTTGTCGACTATAATAGGGGTGGCACACCATTAATTGAAATGGTTACTGAGCCGGATTTTTCATCAGCCGATGAAGTAGTTGAATTTTTAAAACGTGTCCGTGAAATTTTAGTTTTTGAGGACATTGCAAGGTGTCGAATGGAACAAGGCGGAATGCGTTGCGATGTTAACCTTTCAGTTAAAAGAAAGGGTCAAACAGAGTTTGGTACAAGAACAGAAATGAAAAACTTAAACTCATTTAAGAGTGTACAAAGAGCAATTGAATATGAAGCAAAAAGGCAAATTGAAGCTCTTTCTAGTGGAGAAGTCATTATTCAAGAAACTAGAAAGTGGGACGACGACAAGGGCAAGAGCTCTTCAATGAGAACAAAAGAAGAAGCACAAGATTATCGTTATTTTCCAGATCCAGATATATTGCCATTAAAAATCACTGACGCTGATATAAGTACAATAAAATCAGAAATGGTAATGCTTCCAGAAGATAGAAGAAAAATGTATGTAGAAACTTTTGGTCTTCCAGCTTATGATGCAGAAATTCTAACAACAACCAAATATATTTCAGATTACTATGAAAATTGTGTTAAACTTTATAACAATCCAAAAAAGATTAGCAACTGGATAATGGTAGACTTACTCAAAATAATCAAAGACCAAGGTCAAACATTAGATGAAGCAGAATTTCCAGTTTCAGAGCAAAATCTCTGTGCGATAATTAAGATGACAGAAGATAAGCTTATTGGCAAAAACTTAGGACTAGAGCTTTTAGCTAAGGTTATAGAAACTGGCAAAGAACCAATGCTTCTTGCTAAAGACATGGGCATGCTTGTTACAATTTCAGATGAAGAGATTATCAGTCTTCTCAAAAGACTTAAGTCAGAAAATGAAAAAGTTGGCATAGACTACAAAGAAGAACCAGAAAAAATCTCGGGTTTCATTGTTGGGTATGTTATGAAAAATACAGGGGGAAAGGCAAATAGTCTAAAAGTTAAATCTTTAATCCCAGATGTCTTTAATGATTAAAAAGCGGCATATAGCCGTTTTTTTATTTAGAAAAAGTATAGAAAAGCATTTATTTTTATTAAAAAAATAAATATTACTAAATAAAAACTTGAAAAAATTACTCTGAAAAGAGTATAATTAGGTTATAAAAGTTATAGGAGGAATCTCATGACTAAGGCAAAAAAGAAAGTAACAAAATATAAATTAACAAAGGCACAAACAAAATTCGTGCTTATTTTTGCAAGCATTGTTGCAGTCTTTGTTATCATGATTCCAGTTATTGTTACACTTGTTGAAAAAAATAAAGGGGCTGATAAAACATTTAATGTTAACGTTGTTTCAAATGTAAATGACTATAATGACGGAAAGCTTAACATAAAGCCCGGAACAAAATTTGGAGAAATTAAAGACTTAATTAGAATTCCAGATGGATATGCAGTTCTTGGATATTACCAAGATTTGTCTATGGAAAAGGAATACACAGATGACTATGAAATAACATCTGATATAACTATTAACCTAGCACTAGAATTTATGTTTGTAACAGATAATTATACATTAGAAAGTGGAGATGGGTCTGGCACAATAAACCATTTCTATCAGATAAAAGGCTTATATCCAAAATATATATCTACAAAAAATATTGTTATTCCAAAAAGTTATAATGGAAGAAGCATTGTTTACATTGCAGAGAATGCATTTTTAAATAATGAAAGCATAGTTAGTGTAGAAATGCCAAATACAATCTTAGCAATTGGTAGAAATGCTTTCCTAAATTGTACAAATTTAACAAGTGTAAAGTTATCAAGTTCTATCAATATTATAGAGTCTTCAGCATTTTCAAATTGCAAGAAATTAACCTCAATTTCAATTCCAAGTAGTGCTTTTAGAATAGAAAAATCTGCTTTTGCAAATTGTTCAAATCTCAAAAATATAATAATAGAAAGTGAAACAATTTATAAAAATATTTCAGATGATTATTTTAGAGAAGATACAATTCCAAATTCTTTCATTGAGCAAATCAAAGTTTTAAATAGCATTGATGACGGAACAAACACTTATTTAAATGAAGAATTCACAAAAACACTTGATGGTGATTATAATGTATATACAAAAAAACCTAGCACAGAGGGCTAGGTTTTTATTTTATATTTTTTCAGATTGTTTGTTAGCTCTTGGGTCTTTTGCAAAGCACTTAGAAATAAACTTGTCATATTCAGATTTAGAAACTGTCATTGCTCCTCGGTTCAAAATATCAATATTAGGAATTTGAGGTGTCCCAGGTATGCAATCATCAATAATATAGTCAAACCCAAGAAATACAGCAAGTTTTGCTGGATCTCCTGAAAAAAGTTTAAAGAATTTTGCTTTATTAAATTCGTCATCAATAGATTCAAGAAAGTAAACAAAAATGGCAAGCTTATCTTTAATTTCTGTTGTGGTAATAACATCAGTTTTGTATGAAATTGCCTTTAAAAATTCTAAAAGTTCACTGGTTTTAATATAATTTTTGCTTGGCAATTTAAATGCTAAAACTTTTTTTTCTTTTTTTGCAACCATTTTAAAATTGCCGGCATAGTCTGCGGCTAGTAAAAATATAGGGCTTGCAAAGTGTCCACCCATATGTCCTTGACCAAGTCTATAATCTTTTTCAGTTAAAAATCTAGCTGTGTGCAAATATTCAGTTGCTCCACGATAATATTCATCTGTATTTGTGTTTTTATATTCAGTATCGCTAACAATTTTAGGAAGACCAGTATATCCAGACGTTTTTAATAAATATCTAAAATTTTCATCAAAAATTTCAGAAAATGGCACTTTAGTTAAGTCTTTAGGATTTTCCCAATTCTTTTTAGCAAAATTATAAAAATT
>CATLBG010000079.1 GCA_949878595.1 uncultured Clostridia bacterium | reverse complement strand
TATAAAATAAAGGAAAAGTTTTAGCTTTGCCTTTATTATGAATAACAATTTTTTTGCGTGCTCCTTAAATCATAATTAGCAGTTTTGCTAATGTCAAGTATTTGTTAGCAATTTGGCTAAAATTATTTTTAGGAGATTGATATGAAAATATTTTGTGATAGACTAAAAGAGTTAAGGGAAGATAAGGGTTTGAAAGTTCAGCAACTAGAAAAAGAACTTAATCTTGGTAATGGAACAATTGGCAGATGGGAAAAAGAGCAAACAATACCTAGCATAGAATATCTTTGTTTGCTTGCAGATTATTTTGGTGTAACACCAAATTTTTTGCTTGGCTATGAAGATTAATTTATATTAGCAAAAAAGCAGAGAATTATCTCTGCTTTTTATTTTAATCTTCTTTTCTCTCTTTCGCTACTGCTTGGCTTGGCATTTCAAATTTTTCTTGGTCATAAATTATCTTCTGATCAACAAATTGCTCAATGTTTTCAATCAGCCAATTATTGAGGTTTGGTTCATTATTAATAATATTTTCAAAATTTGTTGAAAGGAAAAACTTATTCATATTGTCAATGTCTATTGGGCTAAAAATTTTTGGTCCAAGAGTTTTATCATGCAATAAGTGAATTTTAATATCTTGTCTTATGTCTTCAAGCCTAACCACATCTTCATCAAAAATTTTGGTAATAATTACATTTTTAGGCAACACAAGATAACCAGAATATTTTTGAATTTGCTGTTTATAAAATTCAATTTCAGCACTTCGTTTTTTAAATTCAGCATCTTTTAGTTTGTCAGAAATATCACTTCGTTCATCAATAACTTTTTTCAAAAGGTCACCAGAAGTGAAATATGATGAGCAATAAAATATTCTCATAAAGTGAAACTTGCTATTTCTAACTTGTTCAAAAATCCATTTATTTTCTTCTTCAACTTTGTTGCTTGGTTCAGGCATAACTTTTTTGCCGTCAAGCTCAACATTCTTTTTAATATCAAACAAAAGTTCAAGGTTAGAGCTAAGAACTATAGGCCAAATATCATTTGCCAACATCTGTTTAATTTCTTCAATATCATAGCCTACAATTTTTCCGTCAATACTCCATTTTGTTACACTCTTTGGAATTTCAGATTCACTACTAACACAAATTGTATTAGGGTCTTCAGTTTTTCTCTGTGGGCGAACAATATATTTTTTTGGCCATGCAGTTTTATAGCCCATTGCAGTTAATTCTTCATCAAACAGTTTAGCAGTTGTGCTTTTTTTGCCACCACTAACACCGCCAATTCCAATAACCATAGACATAGCCTTGTCCTCCCATATTTTGTTAGACTGATTATAGCATAAAATCTCCAAAAAATCAATAGACTTCTTGACAAACCAAAACATCAAAATTATAATAAATAGCATACAACATATAAATGCGTTTGAGGTTAGACACGCTTTTTGAATAATATCTTCAAGAGAGTTTGCGGCAGGTGAAAGCAAATAAGTAAAATCAAAAGGTATCACTAACCAAGCAGGGATAGTAAACAAAACAAACTAAAAAGTGTTTTAAGTAATTATTCACGGGGACTGACCGTTAAAAAGGTGGCACTTGTTGGAGTGTGCTTAATATAAGTGGTAACTATAAACTTCCTATGCAATGCAGAGAAATAGTTCTTATATTTTGCGAAGGGAGTTTTTTATTTGCAAAAATAAAAAACTTCAACAAACAATAAAAAGGAGAGAACACTATGTATAAAAAGGTAGACACAAAACTCAATTTTGCTGAGCGTGAACCAGAAACTGAAAAATTTTGGAAAGATAACGAAATTATCAAAAAAATGATTGAAAAAAACAAAGATGGCGAGCCATACACTTTTTATGAGGGTCCACCAACAGCAAACGGCAAGCCACACATTGGTCACGTTTTAACCAGAACAATCAAAGACGTATTTTTAAGATATAACACCATGAAGGGGAAAAACATTTTGCGTAAAGCTGGTTGGGACACTCATGGTCTTCCAGTAGAGCTTGAGGTTGAAAAAATAATCGGTTCAACAGGAAAGAGTGATATTGAAAAATATGGCGTTGAACCATTTATAAAAATGTGCCGTGAAAGTGTTTGGAAATATAAAGATATGTGGGAGAGTTTTTCTAACCGCATGGGTTATAGCGTAGACATTAATGATGCCTATGTTACATATTCAAATGACTATATCGAGTCAGTTTGGTGGTCACTTTCTGAGTTTCATAAAAAAGGTTTAGTTTATAAGGGCTACAGAATTGTGCCATACTGCCCAAGATGTGCAACCTCACTTTCAAGCCATGAAGTTGCTCAAGGCTATCAAGATGTTAAAGATAGAACAGTATTTGTAAAGTTTAAGGCACTTGACGCAGAAAACACATATTACTTAGCATGGACAACCACTCCATGGACACTTCCATCAAATGTAGCACTTTGCATGAACGGACAAGAGGACTATTCAAAAATTAAGGTTTGTGAAGAATACTTCATCATAGCAAATGCTCTTATTCCAACACTCTTTGAAGAGGGAGCTTACGAAGTTGTTGAAACAAAAAAGGGCAAAGATTATGAACGCCGTCCATACGAGCCACTCTTTGACTTTGTTAAAGATAAATATGAAGGCAAAGCATGGTTTATTACAAATGCAGATTATGTAACTTTAACTGATGGCACTGGCATTGTTCATATTGCACCAGCCTTTGGTGAGGATGATAGCAAAGTTGGCAAGGCATATGATTTGCCATTTGTCCAACTTGTTGATGAAAGCGGAAACATGAGCAAGGAAACTGGCAAATTTGCTGGAATGTTTGTAAAGAATGCAGATGCTCCAATAATTGATGAACTCAAAGCCACTGGCAAACTTTTAAAGGAAATGCCACACACTCACTCATATCCATTCTGCTGGCGTTGCAAAACTCCACTCATTTATTACGCTAGAAGCAGTTGGTTTGTTAAAACCACAGCTCTAAAAGATAAACTTCTAGAGAACAACGCAAGCGTAGATTGGCGTCCAGCAACCATTGGTGAGGGAAGAATGGGTGGTTTCCTCAAAAATTTAATTGATTGGGACATCGCAAGAAACAGATATTGGGGCACACCACTTCCATTCTGGGTTTGTGAAAATGGACATATTCATGCAGTTGGCTCAATAGCAGAGCTTAAAGAGCGTGGAGGTCTTGATAAAAACGCAGAAGTAGACCTTCACAAGCCATTTGTTGATGGCATAACCTTTGCTTGTCCAGAGTGCGGCAAAATAATGAAAAGAACTGCTGAAGTGCTTGATTGTTGGTATGATAGCGGAAGCATGCCATTTGCACAGCTACATTATCCATTTGAAAACAAAGAGCTATTTGAAAAGAATTTTCCAGCAGAATTTATTAGCGAGGGCATGGATCAAACCAGAGGTTGGTTCTATTCGCTTCTTGCAGTAAACACTTTGTTATTTGGAAAATCTCCATACAAGCGTTGTTTGCCACTTGGTCTTGTTAATGATAAGTATGGCAAAAAAATGAGCAAAAGTCTTGGAAATGCTACCACTCCATGGGAAGTCTTTGACACCGCTGGCAGTGATGCTGCAAGATGGTATTTCTACATTTCAAATGCTCCATGGATTTCAACAAACTTCAACATGGAAACTCTAGAAGACTTTGAACGTAAGTTTATGGGTACTCTATGGAATACTTATGCTTTCTATATTCTCTATGCTGAAATTGATAAATTTGATGGAAGCAAACATTCTATCAAAGATGTTAAGCTTAGTTTAATGGATAAGTGGATTATTTCAGAACTCCACAAGCTCATAAAGAGCGTAGATGGCTATCTTTCAAATTATGAGGTAACAGACCCAGCAAGACTAATTTCAGACTTCACTGACACACTTTCAAATTGGTATGTTAGAAGAAGCCGTGAAAGATTTTGGGCAAGTGGTGAAACTGAAGACAAAACTGCAGCTTTTACAACACTTTGTTATGTGCTTGTTAATCTTTGCAAGATTGCTGCACCATTTGTTCCATCAATAACAGAACAAATCTATCAAAATATTGTTTGTAGCGTAGATAAGTCAGCACCAATTTCAATTCACCTAAGCAGTTTCCCAGAATGTGATGAGAGTTTGATTGATGAAGAACTTAACAAAGGTATGGAAACCGTACTAGAAATTGTAGTTCTTGGTAGAAGCACAAGAAATGCAAGTAACATTAAAAACAGACAACCACTTTCCAAATTAATCGTATGTACTGCTGAAAAACTTACACTTTCAGAAGAACTTAAAGCATTAGTTGAAGACGAACTTAATGTTATGGAAGTTGAGTTCAAGCATGATGCTAAAGAATACTTAAACTATGAGCTAAAGCCTCAACTCAAAGTTTTGGGACCAAAATATGGTGCAAAGCTTGGTGCAATCAGAAATTATCTAAGCACTTGTGATGCAATTGCAGTTGTTGATACTGTTAATGCAGGTGGAACAGTTAAATTTGATGCTGATGGCACTGAGGTTGAACTTTCAAAAGAAGACCTTTTAATTTCTCCAATTTCAAGAGAAGGCTTTGTTTCAGAGAGTGATGGCAAAATCACAGCTGTGCTTGTGACAGAGCTCACCACAGAATTAGTTGAGCTTGGCCTTGTTAGGGAATTCATTTCAAAGGTTCAACAAACAAGAAAAGACATTGGTCTTGAGGTAACCGACCACATTAATATTTTTGTTAATGCTAGCACAGAGACAAATGTAGTGCTTTCAAAATATGAAACAGAAATCACAAGCGGAACTCTTGCTGATAGCCTCACTATAGGCGAAACCGACGGCACATCAATCGACCTTAACGGCGAAAATATTACTTTAAAATTAGTTAAGTCATAAAATAAAAGACTATGGAAACATAGTCTTTTTATTGTCACTTTAACATTGAATTATGTTTGTTATCTTAATTACAAATTATAGAAAAATCCTTATAAAGCTAGAAAAATACGAATACTATGTATGATATAATATTCGTATTTTTATCATTATATTTTTAATATTTGATTCTTTTGTTAACATAATCATTAGCATAATTTTCTAAAACAAAC
>CATLBG010000078.1 GCA_949878595.1 uncultured Clostridia bacterium | reverse complement strand
CTTTTAAATAAGATGACTCAAGTTCATCAATAATATGATAATTTGGGTCTAGCTGCACCTCATAAAAATAAGTTGAAACAAGCCTTGAATAAAAACTATGAAGGTCAGAAATATCACTTGAGGCAACTGCATCAATCTGTTCAAGCACATAATCAGTTTGCTCACATTCAGAGAGTTTGCTTATTATTTTTTTCTTCATGTCTTCAGCACTTGTCTTTGTAAATGTAACAATCAAAAAATTTGATATTGGAACTTTTTCATTAACTATAAGGTCAACAATTCTCTTTGTCATTGTAAATGTTTTTCCACTACCAGCAGATGCACTCACAAGCAAGTTGTTGCCCCTATCTTCAATAACTTCAAGTTGTTCTTTTGTCCACTTAATCTCTTCCATCGTTGCCTCCAACATCAAAACTAAGAATATCAACCTTTTTGCTAAAAGCTCTTCCTGTCTTAATCTTTGCCCTGCTTAATCCACAAAATCCTGCAATCTTGCAATTCGTGCAAGATTGTGGAATATCTCCTCCACTGCGATCTGCAACTGGAGAAGGTTCTACATAGCCAGACAAAATCTCTGTGCAAGCTTTTTCACAGATAATCTTAACATATTTTTTTAGGTTATCAAATTCTTGCTCTGAATATCTTGTTCCTCTTCCACTGAAAGAAATCTCTCCTGTTTTTTTGTCAAACTTGATAGCAAATGGAACAAAACAACTAGTTTTATTTTCCTCAGAAAGAGAATTATCCATATGGTGAGCGACGTCAATATCATCTAGCAAATAGCCTATCATTTTATAGTTTTTGTCTAAAGTCTCCTCACTATTTGCATATTCTCTGTGGATTGGAAAATAGAAAACTCCTGCAAGTTTTTTCCCGCTAGAAGAAACTGCTTCAAAGTAAGATGTAAGCTGAATTTTTTGACCATTAAATACTGACATTAAGTCATTTTTAACTGAGCCTGTTTTATAATCTATAATTCTAATGTAGTCAGCAAATTCATCAATTCTATCAATCTTTCCTTCTAGTTTTAAATTTTTATCATCATTAATGCTTAGTTTAATTGCTCTTTCATTTTTAAATGAATACTCTGATTGAGAAATCTTGAAACTGCTATTTTGTTGCTCAAGCGTAATAAACTTAGTAAGCCTTATGCACTCATCAAGAAGTTCTAAAACCAATGATTTATTTTTTAAAACATTAAATTCATTTTCTTCAATTGAAATATCTAAAAGCTCTTTTATTTTTATGGTATATTCACTATCAGTTAAATTTTCATATTTCTTTATATTATTTCCAAAAAGTTCAACAACTCTGTGAATAATTGTTCCTATATCTGGAAAACTAAGTTTTGAATCTTTATTCTCTTTAAGCCTTAAGCCATAAAGTGCAAAAAATTTATACGGACAATCAAAGTATGTTTGAAGTTGGCTTATGCTTGTTTTTTCACCAGAAAAATATAATCTCTCAGCCAAGTCAATTTCAAACTTTGGCTTAGAAAACTCAAGACTATCTAAATAATTTTTAAGTTCTAAACTTTCATGTCCAACTAGTTTTGAATATGTATTGTTTACGTCAAACAAGTTAATCTCATCATTTTTAAATTCATTAACCTGTCTAGCAAATTTTCTTTCTAAAATATCAAAGTTAACAAAATCTTGACGCTCATAATTCTTAGTCAAAATGTCATCACCAAAAAGTCTAATTAAATTCAAAATAATTCTTGCTGATTTATTAGATTTTCCACCAAGTGATTTTAAGCTATAACTTATAAATAATTTTTCACTTGGCTCAAGCAAACTTTCATAAACTTTAAAAATTTCCCTTCTATTAATGTCTTTAACAGATGGTTCAATAGTTTTTCCAATAATAAGCTTTGCTTCAAATAGCTCATTATCCAAAATTATTCCGCTATCATTTATTCGCTTAGGAAACTCACCCTCGTTTGCTCCAATAATAAATAAATCTTTAATATCAAAAAATCCATCTGTATTTTCTTGTATAATGACTGTATCTATTGAAACTGGTGCAACACTGATTTTGGCAGATGAAATACCAGACAAATAAACGCCAAGAAATTCTTCAGAAGAAAATTCTGTTTTTCCTAAAAATCTAACAAGTTGCATATTAAATTTTTTTAATTTAGATAAAATAACATTAGTAACTTCTGCTTCAACAATCATTCCAAGGTTTCTTTGACTTGTTGAAATTTTTAAAAGCATAGTTTCCACATTAAACTTTTCAAGCAAAAATTCTATTGCAAAAATATAATCACTTGCATACTTTGCCGAGTCTAGTTTTTGAATAAATTCTACAAAAAATGACCTAAGTTTAGCCAAATCAGATTGCAAACTATCAAGTTTTGCAGAAAAATCAAAATAAGCCAAGTTTTCTTCATCATCAAGAGTTTTTGTTTTTTCATAGAATGATTTATATTTTTCAATATACTTTTGCTCTGGTTCTTTTAAAAATTCCGAATAATTTGTTCCTGTTTCTTTTACAAAATTCATTAACACAGAAAAATTTTCAGAATCAAAAATTATATTTGAAGCAAACTTCAAAACTTTTTCACTAGACAAATGTGACAAACAAACTTCAAATGCAGATCTAATAAACTTAACCAAAAAATGATTGTTAATGCTTATTCCTTGATTTGCAAAATATGGAATATTATAAAGCTCAAAGCATTTTTTTACTATTGGCAAATCCTGTTCCATATTATTTACAAGCACACCAATATCACAAAATCTTTTGCCACTTTTAACAAGATTAATTATGTTATTTGCAACAAAATCAATTTCTTGTTTTTTTGTTCGAGCTTCAAAAATGCAAATTCCACCATTGGATTTTGCATTCTGCTTTTCAGTTGAATATACAAAGTTTTGAATATTATAAAAATCGCCTGACTTATAATCCTTAACATAAGTTGGAATATATGGTTGCCTTAATTCATCTGCAATGTGCTTAAACTTTAAATATAACTCATTATTTTGTATATGTTTATCTTTTCTGTTTTCATTAAAATAAACTGAAGAGAATGTTATTGAGTTTGCATTTTTTGCAAGGTCTTTTAAAACTCTCTGCATTTCAAAAGTAATATTGTCAAACCCAACAATATAAAAGTTAGAGTCCTTAACAAACTCATTATTTTTTGCAAACTCAGATAAAAGTGCAAGCCTTTCAAAATCATCTAACAAGTTATCTTTAATGCATTTTTCATATTCTGTATATATCAAAACAATGTCTTCTAGCTTAGCTCTAAGTGATTTCGCTGTTGATGATAAAGCCAAACTCAACTCTTCTGGTGACACATCACTAGACTTAAACTGTGCAATAGTTTCATAAATTTTTTCAGCAAAACCAATGGTTTTAGCCGTTTTTTTATAACAAGAAAGCTTAGACAAGTTTTCATAGATAATCTTTCTAAGGAGTATAACGGCCGCCTGCTTACTTAGAGTTTTTTCTGGTGAAATATCACCAAGCCTGTCAAGAAGTCTCACAAAACTATAAACATATACATTTGCAAAACTTCCATTTTTTGAAAGTTTCAAAAGTTCTTTTTCAATAATGATAGATTTTGTTTCAGGCACAATGACAACATAAGAGCCAAAAATATCGCTCTCAGCAGTGCTTGTAATTCTTTTTAGGGTTGCAGAAGTTGCACCCTTTGTTGTGTCCGACAAAATATAATCTATCTTCATTTGTATCTCCAACTTTATTTTACACTTTTTTTGTTTATATTTCAACAACTATTTTTACATTAAAAATTTATCCTTTGGTTGACTATTTATCACAAAACAACTAAACTAATATTAGGAGAAATTATGGACTGGTATATTGTTTATATTGTTATGTCTATCTTGGTTGTTCCCTGCCTAATACTTGGCAGCATTTGCAATGCAAGAATCAACATTGTGTTTGATAAAAGCTCAAAGATTTTATCACGAAAAAATATAACCGCCGCTGAGCTTGCTGTTAAACTTTTGGAGCATGCTGAAATAGACAATGTTGATGTTGCAGAGATTAACGGAAAACTAACAGACTGCTATGACTCAAAACACAAAGTTGTAAAACTTTCAACTTCTGTCATAAGGTCAAGTTCTGTTGCAGCACTTGGCATAACTGCTCATGAAATTGGACACGCTGTTCAAGACCACAAAAAAATGTGGCTGTTTAGATTCAGGCAAACCTTTGTGCCAATAGTCAACTTAGTTTCAAGAGCATTTGTTCCCCTGATTGTCGTTGGAACTCTGCTCAGCTTTGCTTTCTATCTTCCCACTATCGGCAACATAATTTGCTGGGCAAGTGCAGTACTTTATGGCTTAAGCTTTTTGTTTTATTTAATCACACTACCATTAGAGCGAGACGCATCAAAAAAAGCACTCAAAATGCTAGAAGAACTAAATGCCCTTGATAATGACGAACTATACACCGCAAAGCAGGTTTTAAAAGCCGCTCTCTACACCTATCTTTCAGCTTTCACAGTTTCACTTGTCTACTTCCTCAGAGCCCTAAGCTATGCCTTTTTGGTCGCCGGAAATAGGGATAAATAAAAAATTTAATCAAAACAAAAAGAGCAGAACTCCTGCTCTTTTTTATTTTGTTAAATGGCTCTAAATTTAGCTATTTTTAGTGTAAACATTATAGTTGCCTTCAGTTCCAGTCTTAGTATAGCTCTTATGAAAATATGGTGCTGTTCCATCATCTATGCTTTTTAAAACGTAAACTTTATTAGAATAACCAAATCCATTTGAATAGCTCATATTATAATAAGTATAATAACTATCTATCACAAGTTCTGAACCTGAATAACCAGCTCCAGGTTGTGAAAGTTTAATAACTGTGCTTGGAACTTTAAGATAATTTAAGCTTGTGCACCCATTAAAAACATATCCTCCAAAACTAGTGACACCTTCTGGAATTGTCCCTAGACTATACTCTATTCTGCTTCCTTGTTCCCATGACAAACTTGAACTGCTTGTGAGCTCTAAGGTGACGTTATCTGAAACAGATATGCTTGCTCCACTTGCTTTTGCTGAACCATTGACTTTTAATGCATAAGTTGTGGTGGTTTCTCTCTCACTATAGTTATATCCTGCTTCTTGCTTGGTATTTCCTGTTAATCTGCTTGTGCTTTCTTCATAAGTAAAAGTGAGGGTATCTCCCCCCAGTATTTGACATGAGGGTTCTCCTTTGTTTTATTTTTTGACACCTTGCTTATTGTTATGCATGGTATGTTCCTTCTCGCCCAAATATTACCCTAATTATACGCCCTTTTTTTTGGGGCGGCGGC
>CATLBG010000077.1 GCA_949878595.1 uncultured Clostridia bacterium | reverse complement strand
TATAAAGATTTTACATCAATTAAAAACTCTTTTTATTTTGTAAACCACATTCTAACCATTTTGTTGCACAAAAAAAGGTCACACCTTGAAGTGTGACCAATTCTTTCCCCTTTATCTTTTATCTCAAAAAGAGAGGCAATGAATATAAATTTTGAAACTAATAAAAATGAAGACAATTAATCTTCATTTTTTTACTAACTTTTTATTGAATTTAATATTTCGTCTTTATATTTATTATATTGAGTTTTTATTGAACTTCTCAATCTTTGTGTATTATCTTTTAATTCATCATATTCTATCTCTATGAGTCTAAGATTATGCTTATTATAAAGTTCAATTTTTTCTCTTTTATTTTTTGTGTATTTTTCGTCTCCTTTCACTCCCCATAACTCAATATAAATACCTTTATCTGTTAATACAGGTAAATACCAGTCACAAACAACTGTTCTTTCAGTAATTTCATCCACCTTAATACTATAAGCATGAATAATATTGTTCGTGTATAAAATATCATCCACCTTGATTTCAAATTCGCTTTCTACAAAATGACCATCTTGAGTCTTTTTAATTTTAGCCCTATCTAAATCATTATCAGCTTTAATTTCATCTACCTTTTTAACTTCTTTAATATTTGTTGATAATTTTTCATTTTTCGTTTTTAAATTTTCATTGATTTTTTCTATATCTTTATGTAATCTTTCAACCAAAGAATCGTCATCATATAACTGGCTTAATAAATTTGTGATTGCAATCATAGTTAATTTTTGATAATAAATTTTATCCTCATTAAAAATTCTCATTGCGTAATCTTTTGCGTTGTAATAGTAATCTTTTAATTTTTGTGGGTTTTGATTTTTATCAAGTTCATCCATTCTATCATTTATATCATAATAACATTCTTTGCAGTAAGTGTACTTATCTGAAATAGGTTCTCCACATAATTTACACTTATTACCTTCGTTATCTTTAATTGTATTTTCATTTTCAGCATCAGTTAATGTGTTAGAAAAATCTATCTTATTATCCTCAATCCATTTGCCTGTTTTATCTTTGTAAACTTGCCCCGTTTTAGTTTGCTCTAAATGTTTTTTACATAAAGGGTAAAAACCAAATGCATTATCATTGCAATTTTCTAATACACATTTTTTTGCCATAATTCACCTCTTGTTTGCATTATAACACACATTTATTAATTTTGTAACAAAAATAAATAAAATTATTAAAATTAAATTTATGCAAGTCCATTTAATAATTTTTATGTCAAGATATAACGCTCTTGTTTATAAGAAATTTTCTCTTCGAAAAAGTGATAGTGATAATTTTAAAAAGAAATTTTATAAAATGACTTGCAAAACTTTTTTAGAAGAGTTAAAACACACACAACCTTGAAGAACCCATGAAAAACGAAACTCTTATTGAAATTATTAAAGAAAAATATTATGAGCAAAAAATGTCAACTGAATACAAGCTTCAACTGACAAAAATAGTAGAACTTGAAGACAAATTCACCAAAGACTTTTCAAAAGACAAATGGCGTGAATACTTTAACCTCGACTTAGAAAAAGGTCAACTTCATTCTCTTGAAATTGACCAAATAATTGAGTTTACTTATAAAATCTACAAAGAATTAATTTATCCATCAATTAAATAATTCATTTTATCTTTAATTTCCCTTTTATAAAATAATATCTATTTTACTTATTAGTGAATTCCTACTTTGAGGATAATGATTATTAAACCTAGATTTACTTATTAATTGTATTACATCTTCAGCTGATCTATTTAAGTAATTAGCCAATTCTTGTTCATCTATGTAGGCAACATCATCAAACAAATTTATTAGTTGTAATGCAATTGCTTGTCCATAGCCTTCTTTCAAAAGGTTGTCAAAAATATTCTTAAACTCTGTATTATCTATATCGTTCAAAAATTTATAAAAAATAGTGTTTTTGAATGAAGATTTCTTCTTATCATAAGATATTTCAACGGGTTTACTAAAATATTTCTTATAGATTTTTTGATTAGTGTGTTTTAATAAAAGAAGAAATAGTACAGACGGTGGATAATAATAGTAATATGGACTTGTATATCCCCAGTTATCTTTGATCTCTTTACAAATCAAATTTAATTTTTGAACGACGATTTGACAATCTCGTATTGGTAAATTAATAGACTGGAACATGTTTGCTAATATAGGTTTGATATATTCAGGATCTTCAACTGCAAAAGTCATTAAAGATTGTACATAACTATAAGTGTTACCTTTTGGTAAATCAATTTCATATTGAATAAATTTAGAAAGATATCCATATGTGTCTGTATAAATACCGAATTTACTTTTTATAGAAGTGTCTAGTTGATCCTTATCAATTGCAATTACTACTATTAGATTTGGTATGTTTAATACATGGTAAATACTTTCTAGAACCTTGATTTGGTATTCAGGAAGACATCGATCTAGTTCGTCAACCAAAAAAATTGTTTTCTTTTCTTTACAGTATTCTTTTAGTATACTCTTATAATTATCCACAGCATTTTTATATTTGTCAAAATCACTAAATTCATCAGCTTCTTTTTCTGCGATTGCAGTAACATCAATTTTTGTTATATTTGCAAGTGTTTTGAAAAAAGAAATTGGAATGGCTTTTACAACTTTTTTAGCCGCCTCCTTCACTTTTTTTGCGTTATTCTCTAATTTACTTAATGAGTACATTAGGGGAATTATTGGATTTTCAAAATAGTTACATTCCCATGCATCATATGAAACTATATTAAATTTGTTTTTCTCACTCAAATTTTTTTCTTTTATAAAATTTAATAATGTACTTTTACCTGTTCCATATTTCCCATTAATAAGCATAGTTAAACCTTGTCCATCTTGATTACCAAATGTAGAAAATATAGAAAAAAGATTGTCTAATAATTCTTTTCTATTTAATTTGTCTTCTTCTAACTTAATCATAAATCCACCCATGTTATTGCGCCTTTCGGATGCTTGTATTTTTTAGGTTGGCTGTACCTTTCGGCCTTTGTTATTATCCAAGCATAAGTTCTTTTATAAGGCAAAGTTGATGTATATGGGATACAATGTTTGTCTTTGTTGTTTTGATAATCACTTAATGACAACTCTTTACAACCTATAATTTCACATTTACCAACAACTAAACCACTACTACTTTGTATCAGTTCGATTTCTCCACGTATTGTTGTATTACTTCCGCGAACTTCCCAAGTCTTTTTCCCATCTAAAACATAATCAACCCAAGGTCTCTTGACAATCAATGCTTTCATTAAAATTTATCAAATCCTTCATATGTTGAAAATGCTAAAAGATATAAAGCTTTCAATAAATTATTATCTTTTTCTCTTAATTCTTGTATAACAGTATCTTCTTCAACCGACAATTGTTCGTTTTGTGAAATAATATCCTTTATCAATCTATGGAGAACTTTACACAGCTTGCAAAAGGCATCTTCATCTCCAGTTACAATTTCGTAGAATTTATCAATAGAAACACGTCTAACTTTTTCACATCCAGTTCTTTGACCATCTAAAGAAACATACCAAGCAACATTCTGACTTCTTCTTGCTATAATTTCAACTAAATAACATTCACAAGTTGGATCTTCAAGCGCCTTTGCGGATAACTTCATGTATGTTTTTTGAGATGAACTTGAATTCATTGTATTGTGTTTATTTTTTAATTCAACATATATTTTTGAACCGTTAGGTTTCGTAAAGATAACATCAAAACCATGTTCAGGAACTTCACAATTGTTAAAATACTTAAAAATATTTTGATGAAAATATCCAATAGCATTTGTATTCGTCTTATCTCTCTGTCTAGCAATCTCTTCTTTAATAATTGTTTCTAGGTCTTTATTATAAACGTTACTATCAAATGTTAATTTAATAGGATCAATTAAGTTACTATTAAATTTATCTAAATTAATACTTTTAATAGTATCAGAGTATGTCGCTAATGTTTTCTTTATATGATTGATTAGGTTTTCATCACTTATGAAATTTAAATATGCCATTATTTTATCTCCTTTAATGTTTTTATTATCGCTAATCCAATTTCTTTTGCAAAGTTTACTGGCACAGCATTTCCGATTTGTTTATATTGATTTCCCATATTTCCACAAAATTGCCAATCATCAGGGAAAGATTGAATTCTTGCACTTTCTCTTACTGTAAATGGTCTGGTTTCATCTGGATGACATCTGTCTGTTTGTTTCATACAAGGCGAACAGAGAATTGTCAAACTTGGTTCATCCCAGGAGATCCTTCTCGCCATCCCAGTTTTTCCACCACCGAGATCATAAGATCCTTTCATATACGCTCTGGCAACATCGTCTGGCAAGTCCCTCCAACATCCACCTGGCGGGACTAAATCGAAGACTTCTTTTTTACTTTGAGGATATTTAGCACCTTCAGATTTTGGCACATTAATTAAAACATCTCTCAAAACAGGCTTATATTCATGTGGTTTTGGATATTCAAAATTTATGTTCAATTCCTTTCTTGTTCCTATAATAACAATCCTTTCTCTTTTTTCAGCAACACCATAATCCCAAGCATTCAACACTTTATATTGTACGTTGTAGCCTATTTCTTCAAAGACACTAATCATTGTTGCCAAGGTTTTGCCGCTGTCATGGCCAACCAAACCTTTTACATTCTCGGCCAGAAACATTTTAGGCATCAATTGTTTTAATACTTTGGCATAATAGTAGAACATTGTTCCTCTTACATCATTTAAGCCAAGCCTTTTACCAGCATAACTAAATGACTGACAGGGGTAGCCACCAGATAAGAGATCTAGTTCTCCAGTTTGTAAATTCAATTCTGTTAGTAAATCCTTTTCTGCAAGCAATTCCACAGATTCACATACAACATTCCAATTTGGTCTATTTATTTTTAATGTAGCACAAGAGTCTTTATCAAAATCGTTAGACAATAAATTGTCAAACCCTGCTTGCTCTAAACCTAATGCAAGACCACCAGCTCCAGCAAATAGCTCCACATTTGTAAAAGTTTTTTTGTTCTCAACATTCAAGAGTAAGTTTGCATCAATGTTATATATCATTGCAATACTGCGTAAATTTTCATAATTAGGTTTACTTTTATTAGCCAACCAATCGCTTACTTGAGCTTGTGTCGAGTTGATACTTTTGGCAAATGAAGATTGATTTAAACCATTCTCACTTATTGTTTTATGTAAAAGTGCCGTCAATTCCATATATTTTACCTCAGATGTAGTATAGCATACTTTTTCTAATTTTGTATCATTTTTTATAGGTTTTCCTATATTTTTTGAAATCAGTTATAAAACATTATTATTTATTAAATTTTAAATTTGGTTTTTTAATTTTGTT
>CATLBG010000076.1 GCA_949878595.1 uncultured Clostridia bacterium | reverse complement strand
TCAAGTGGTTTGACTTATTTTTATTAGGTTTTTCTGCGTTTTTGCATGTTTTTATGCTTTTAATATAACATTTTCCCTTTATTCTTGGGACTATTCTGCGTTTTCGCTTAAGCTCCGCATACAAAAACCACCCTAAATGGGTGGTTAACAATATAAAATGCTGTTTTTAAAAGTTTGAGATTCTTCAACAAGCTTAGAATGACATATATTTATATTTTGTCACCCTGAGCATAGTTGAAGAATTTAGTCCACTTAAAAAGGCAGCCCTATATGCTGCCTAGTTTTTATTTTTTAATTTTGTTTTTAACTGCATCAACCTTTGCTGTGAGTGATTGTTTGCTTGCTGCCTGCTTTTTTGCAGATTCTTTTTTTGCCGGTTCATTTTTAATTGTTTCAGCTAAACTTGCAATTAAACCAGTAACATCTTGAATGTTTGATGGAACAATAAGTTTTGTGCTATTGCCATCGGCTAAAGCTTCAAGAGCTTCATAACCTTTGATTGTTAAATATCCTGCACTAGGTTTTGCTTCATTAACAAGTCTAATAGCTGCTGCCATACCTTCAGCTTCTTTCTGAAGAGTTGCTTTATTTGCTTCCGCTTCCAAAATTTGTGCCTCTTTGTCTGCTTCAGCTCTAAGTATTTTACTTTGCTTTTCACCTTCTGCAACAAGGATTTTACTTTGTTTTTCACCTTCTGCTCTAAGAATTGCTTCACGTCTTTCACGTTCAGCTCTCATTTGTTTTTCCATGGCATCACGAATATCTTTTGGTGGAAGAATGTTTTTAAGTTCCACACGATTAATTTTGATGCCCCATGGATCTGTTGCTTCATCAAGAATAGCTCTCATTTTTGCGTTAACGGTGTCACGAGAAGTGAGTGTCTCATCAAGCTCAAGTTCACCAACGATGTTTCTAAGAGTTGTTGCAGTTAAGTTTTCAATTGCGTTCATAGGTCTTTCAACGCCATAAGCATAAAGCTTTGGATCAGTAACTTGATAATAAACTACTGTGTCTATTTGCATTGTAACGTTATCTTTTGTGATAACTGATTGAGGGTCAAAATCTGCAACTTTTTCTTTTAAAGAAATAACTTCTCTTGTTCTTTCAAAAATAGGGATAATGAAGTGCACACCACTATTAATTATTCTATTAAATTTTCCAAGTCTTTCTACTACTCTTGATGTTGATTGTTGCACTACCTTTACTGATGTAAGTGCTATTAAAAGTAAAACTGCTACTATTACTATTGCTACAATTCCAATTGTGCTCATATTAATCTTTCTCCTTTTCTACTAAAAATTTATTTCCTTGAACTTCTAAAATCCTAACCTTTTCCCCAACTTCAGCAAGATCGTTATTTTTTTCAACAACTCTCCAAACAACTCCATTCACTTTAATTTCACCAGGATCTTCTTCAGCAATTGCTTTAGATAGCTTGAACACTTGCCCAACTAGTGAATCTAGATTTGTTTTCTCTTTGCTGTTTTTGAGAAACTTCATGCAGACCCATCTGAGACTTGCAAGAAGAACTATTGACACTGCAAGGAAAACTATTATTTGCACAGTTATGCCAACTCCGCAAAGTGCCAATATAAACGCTATTAAGCTGCCAACAGAAAACCAAATTGAAACAAGCTCAACTGTGACAATTTCAATAACCAGCGTCAAAATAAATAAAACTGCCCACACCCAAATCATAATTTTCTCCTTATATATATTATAAATCTTATGATTTCCTATGTCAATAAATTACAAATTTTTACCTTTTATTTATGCAAAAAAAATAGGCATAAGCCTATTTTCTTTCAAATTTAGAAGAGCCACAACTTGGGCATTTTTTTGTATTGTCATCAACCTGAGAGCCACAATGAACGCAATATTTCTTCTTTTTTGCGTCTAATATTTGCTCTCTTTCAAATTCCTTTTCTTCTGCTTCTTCTTGTTTTTCTTCTTTAGATTTTTTAATAGTATGAACAAAACTTAAAATTATAATAACAATGGTAAGTATGGCAATACCAGCAGAAACATAAGAAATTACTCTAACAACTTTCAAACTAGATTCCGTATCTTTAATAATTTCTTGAGCCTCATAAAGCTCAAAGTTCTTTTCTTCTGAATAATTAAAATTAATAGAATCCACTTCACCATCTTGAATATGATAAGCAATTTTGATATTTCCATTCATTGCAAGAACTTCAGAAGAAGTAAATTGAGCAAATGTTTCTCCTCTATAAGTATTTCCATCAACAGTAAAACTATAAATAATATAAAACTTTGGATAACCAAATAAATTAGTTATATATTCGTATGCACCTGTTTCTTTGTTGTCTACCCTAAAGTCGTAATTATAATCATTTATATATGTTATTTTAGTATCAAAAGTTGCATTGTTTATGATTCCATATCCATCTGTTCCGTCGCTATTTGTTGCCTTTTCAATTATATCTAAATGTGACTTGCTATCTGCCTGAATCTCTGCATATATGCCTTTATATTCTGAAACTTGAGCTTTATTGTTGCTAGTTGTTCCAAAACAAATAATGCTTATAAAAAGTGCAATAATAAATAAAATAATTCCACCTAAAAACCCAGACTGAGCACCAGTTGAAATAACTACTGGACTTCCAAAAAAATGGAAATGCAATGGTCTTCTTGGTCTAAATGATCCACCGCCACCATGGCTATGACCTCCTCCAAAACTAAATCCGCCGCCACGGCTTCCTCCACTTGAAAAATTACCTCTAGAACTGCTATGTGATGGCATAATTTTTTCCTCCTATGATTTTATAATTCTATTCTATTCAATAATTTTTGTTTCAGCAAATTAACATTTTCATTTGCATTGATCTTTTCATTTTCTTCTGTTATGTTTTTGTCATTTTCAATATTGTTAGCTTCTATTGTTTCAGTTGAATCCTCTTCTTCTTTAACAAGCATCATTATTGCTAAAATTAAGAAGAAAATAAACCTTTCACTAAGAATCATCTCCTCAAGACCAAAGATTAAAAAAACCATCAAAAGCAAACAGTTTCTATAAGTAAAATGGATTTTTCTATCTGATGCTAAGTAATAAAATACTATAAGTGCAATAAACGCTATCACACCAACTATACCTAAACGATATAGCAATTCAATAAAAATATTATGAGAACCTATTGGAACAATATTTTGATTAAATAATCCGTGACCAAATGCAAGCTTTGCAAATGATGAACCAATACTTTCAAAATACTTTTTCCATATTGTTGTCCTGCCACTAGTTAAATCATCTAAGAATGAACCACCATAAAGCGAAAATCTTTTAAGTGTCTCTACTATTTTGTTTTTAAATATAACACCTAAAATTACACATAAAATTAGAATTGGCACAATAAAGTAAATTGATTTTTTCTTAAATCTAATAACAAAACATATTAAAGAATATAACATTAAAATTAAAAACATTACAATAAATGCTTTTGATAAAGTGAGAAATCCCAACACTGAAGAAACAACAAAAATTGCAGCAAAGTATATATATTGAAACTTATTTTTATTTTTAAAATTTAATAAAGCATAAATGACATAAGTTATCATAAACATGCAAATCATTGCAAGATGATTTGTGTGGTAAGTTAAAAGCTTCAATCTGTTATTTATCATATCAGTTGTAAATATATAATTTTTTAAACTCATAACAGTTAAGCCTTCTCTAGAATCAACAAGAGACTTGCAACTTGGAATGGCATAAAATAGAAGTGAAACAAAAATAGAAGCAATAATACCAATACTTAAATATTCAAAACATTTTTTAAAATTAATTTCTTTTCTATATACAAATGCTAGATATACGCCAATGAATAGTGATATAAATAATATTCCTTGTTCAATTCCAATATTATCAACATTATAATGGATAGCTGAGAAAATTACAATAATTGCAATAGTAATTACAAATGGAATTAAATAAAACTTAACACGTTTTTTAACTAAGTCATAAATATATCTTCCAATATTTATAACAAACCCAATACAAACACTGATAAGGAAATATGGCAATATGCCTGAGAACATCTCAAAATACATTGTGAAGCATAAAAACTCACCAAAATTGCAGGTTAAATAGAATAAAAATGTAAAAACATATAAAACATAGATTAATGGAGACCAAAGTGTTGACAAAAATAATAATAATGTGCAAACGCCTATTATTATTGCTGGCTTAAATTTATTGTAAATTCCAAAAATATCTTTCAATGTTTTCATGGTTTTCTCCAATATTATTGCAAATTTTATAGTATTTATTTACATTTATTATAATAAACATCTTTAATTATGATGTCAAATTTATCAAGTAATTAATGTTTTCTGATTGATTTTTTTAATATATTATTTTATACTTAATTTGGTGAATAAAATGAAAACAAAAGATATATATAAAGAATTAAATATAACAAGAACTTTTTATTCAGTTTTTATAAAAAGATTTCTTGATATTTCAATTTCTCTAATTGCAATTTTAGTGCTATCTCCAATCTTAATTTTGACATATTTAATGACTCTCGTCTTTTTGGGATTTCCAGCAATTTACAAACAAGCAAGACCAGGAAAAAATCATAAGGTTTTTTGTATTTATAAGTTTCGCTCAATGAACAACAAAAAAGACAAGGAAGGAAACTTATTGCCAGACAGCCAAAGAATAACTTGGTTTGGCAAATTGCTCAGAAAAACTTCGCTTGACGAACTCCCACAACTATTTAATATTTTAAAGGGAGACATGAGCATTGTTGGTCCAAGACCGAGACTTGTTAAAGATATGATTTTTTATGATGAAAACGTATATAAATATTATATCATCACTCCAGGTCTCACTGGTCCAACTCAAGCAAATGGTAGAAATAAAAATACTTGGGAACAAGTTTTTGAAAAAGATATTGCCTACACTCATAAAATTACATTTGCAAACGATTTAAAAATAATCTTTAAAACTTTCTTTTCTGTTTTCAAAAATACCGGTGAAACCCACTCAAATGCAGAAGAAGACAAAACAGAAGTTAAAGAACAAGAATATTATTACCCTGATTATATTCTTAGAATAGGCAAAATAAATAAAGAACAATATGACCTAGGGCTTAAAATTTCAGATGAAACAATAAAAGCAAAAGGAACTATTCCTTATGTTCCAGAGCTCCATTCAAGTTCTGAAAATAAAGAAATTCCTTCAAAATAATAAAGATAAAATAAAAGACATAGCATAAATTGCTATGTCTTATTTATTTCTTTAAAAACTCTCCCAACCACTATCTGAGCCAATGTTAACTCTTGAAACCTTATTTATGCTTATCTGATAAGCCTTTATCTTGTGTTCACTATTTACCAACATCAGATTTATATTATAGAGTTGATTGGTTCAAGATAGTTTTTTATTTGTTGTTTGATACTTTATGATGACACAAAAATTAACAAATACCTCGTTCATCACAACATTAATATTATATAATATTTATT
>CATLBG010000075.1 GCA_949878595.1 uncultured Clostridia bacterium | reverse complement strand
TTTGATTTATTTATTGTGAGAGCTTTATTCATTTTTAAATATTTTACCTTAAAATCAAAAACATCAAATTTGTTATGCCACACATAGCACTGCTTTTTATAAAAAAATCATTAAAAGCCCTTTAATTTATTTTTATAATTTGTATCATGTGCTATAATGTTATTGTAAATTTTGGAGGTCTCCATTATGAATATCAATTTAATTTGTGCAGCAAGTGCTGGATTGATTGCTTGCTACATTCTAGACATAGTTTTTGTTTTAGTAATACTTTGTATTTTATATGTTATGTTCATTAAAAAACCAAAAAGCCCTACTAATAATATTAATATTTCAAATGAAAGTAGTAATAGTGAGTCAGAATATATTATTGAAACTGATGATTATAAGCCAAAATCAGCAAACTCAACAAAATCACAACCAAATGATGATAAATTAAACTCAGAAGCTTCATATCAAACAAAATCTGATGATAAATCAATGCCTAACGCCTCTAAACTTAATTTTGAGCCAACGCAAGCTAAAATTGAAGCAAAACCACAGATTAAAGAACAAAAATCTGATATCACAACGTCTAAATTGAATGAATCAGATGAAAAAATAAAAAACTTCAAGCACAAAATAATTAAATCCGAGCAAATAACAAGAAATGAAAGTTCAACAAAAAAACACAATGCTCAACCATATGAAAAGTCAGAATCACTAATTAACTCTATCAAAACAGCAGTTCAAAGCGACACTTTTAACGACAAAAAATAAAATGAGACAACTTGGTCTCATTTTTTTATTATTTTTAAATTGATTTGATTAACAAACTTTGTCATATCAATTTTGCTATTTTTATACTTAATTCCAAATTCCCTAGTAAAAAATTCTTTTTTTAACTCTAACACAATTAAGCCATCAGCAAAACTTGCTCTATATTCATCTGTTGATGAAAATTCTGTTTTACTAGACTTAATTCTAACAAGCTCTTTTGAATTTTCTTTTAAAATTTCTAAAATCCGATTAAAATTATTTTGAAGGTCAAAGTCAGTAAATAAACAAATAATGCCATCTTTACAATCTAAGATTTCTGGCAAATCAGTCTCATAAAATAGCCTCTTAGAAATTGATTTTATAGCCAAACTCATTGTTTTATCAGTTTTAGTAATATTTTCTTTATCCTTACAGAATTTATTTATAAAATCGTTTATTTTGACCAATTTCTGCGAGCAAATTATATCTTTATTCTCTAAAACTATTTCATCTGGTAGATTTCTGAGATTTTTTAACATTTTATCAATCTGCTTGGTTTGAAGTATCAATTTTTTGTTTAAAACAGAAATCTGTTTATCTATAGAAACAATCTTCTTTAGCTCTTCTTTGCAGCTTAGCCCTTTATTTTTTCTCTCAGCAAGTTCACTGCAACGCTTGTTACATTCGGCTCTAAGACCCTCAAATTTTAATTGAAACTGTTTTCTCTTTTCTTCAAGCTCAACAATTTTGTTTAAATCTGCTTTAAAGTTTAAACTTTTATAAGTTTTTTTAAAATAATCTAAATTATCAATTAGTTCATTTAATGCTATCATAGAGTCCCTCTTTTAATAATATACAATAAAACATAAGTCATGTCAAATACTAAAACTATTCGCAAAATATTTGACAATGCAAAATTATAAGGTATATAATTTTAATATGAAAACAAAAAATCAAAGTTATTATAATGAGCAAAACATAAAAAATACCAATAAACTCAGAGAAATTTTAAAAGACTTCCCTGATTTTGCTCTTGACTTTTTCACAGGAATTGAAGGAAAAACAAGTTCACTTACTAGACTTAACTATGCCTATGACCTTAGAACATTCTTTAATTGGGTCATAAATGAAACAAATCTGTTTCGTGGCAAAGAAATGATAGATTTAGAGGTTCGTGACCTTGAAAAACTACATACAACGCATTTTGAAAGATATATGAGTTATCTTTCTTCATACACAAAAGAAGATGGCGAAGTTATGATTAATGGTGAACGTGGAAAAGCTAGAAAAATTGCTGCAGTTCGATCATTTTACAAATACTTCTTTAGGCGTGAAATGATTTCAGTTGATGTTGCCAGCAAAATTGAAATGCCAAAGCTTCATGAAAAACCAATAATTAAACTTGAAGACAATGAAGTTTATAAATATCTCAGCACTGTTGAAACCGGCTATGGACTCTCAGGTCACGAAAAAGGCTTCCATAAGCACACAAAAACTAGAGATGTTGCAATTATGACACTTCTTCTTGGAACTGGTCTTCGTGTATCTGAATGTGTTGGTCTAAATGTTAGTGATGTTGATTTTAAAAACAATGCCATCAGCATAACAAGAAAAGGCGGAAACCAAGTAATTTTATATTTTTCAGATGAAGTTAAAGTGGCTCTTTTTGATTGGATTGAAGAACGAGGAAAAAACCCTCAATTAATTGATGAACCAGCCTTATTTATTTCCCTTCAAAATAAAAGAATTTCAACAAGAGCCGTTGAAAAGCTTGTTAAAAAATATGCAGGAATTGTTACACCACTAAAGCATATCACTCCTCACAAACTTAGAAGCACCTATGGCACAAGACTTTATCATGCAACACAAGATATTTATATTGTTGCAGATGTTTTAGGACACAAAGATGTAAACACAACCAAAAAACACTATGCTGCAATTTCTGACAACATTAGAAGACAAGCTTCAACTGCAGTAAGTTTAAAACAATAATGCTATGTTACGCATAATATTTGAAGTTTTCAGCGTTTACGACAAAAAAACAAACTCTAAATTTAGAGTTTGTTTTAATTTTTATTTCATTAATGCTTCTTCAATTTCAGCTTTTTCTTGTTTGCTCAGTGGATAATGAGGTCTTATTTTTACAGTATTTATCACTCTGTTAAACTTATATTTGTTGCTATCACCTAAAGGTTTTGATTGTCCAGTTTCTCCACTATTATGAGAGTTTGAGTAAGCTGTTTCATAATTATCATTTAGTGTAGCTTGAGTAATCATGTCATTAATTACAAACTTACCAATATCAACAACTCCTTTACCCATTTTTGCATTTAAAATGTTGAGCTGAACAATTGATGAATTAAGCTTAATAATCAACTGTTTAATTTCATTTTCTTTATCAAAAGTATCATTTAAAAGCTTCATTTGAATTTTAACATGTTCTTCATAACTTGAAATATCTTCCATAACACACTCCTTTATCTCTTGTTTATCTAGATATTATTCTTTATGAGAAGAATTACCATCAGTCTCAGATTTTTCTTTACCTTTGTTTGTTGCGGTTTGCTTAGCACTTCTTTCAGCCATCTTAACTAAAGTATCAATAGTGGCACCAAAAAGTTCAGTTTCAAACTTGTCTAATTCTAATAGAATTTCTTTACTTTCTTGTGAATCAAGTTTACCAATTTCTTCTCTATCTTTAATTAATTTAGCCATTAAAAGACTTACATATTTTTGATCTTCTTTAAATTTTTGAAACATAAATCTCTTAAAACTTAGATCAAAGTATGGTTTTAAAACTTCTATGCCTGAAACTGTAGAGCTGTGTCTTGCATAGCAATCTGTATCATTAAAAATAAGTTCAATAGATACACTAGCGAAATCTGTGCCATTTCCTTTTGAATAATTGTAATAACCATTGTTCACTTCAATGCTTCCATCATCGTATCGCATGAGCCTTTCAACATATTGCTGATAATCTTTAAAAGCATCTCTGTTATAAATTAATGCCTTCAAATCATTAATTTCTTTCTGCGTAAGCTGTGATGAATATTCATTAAAATTTTCCATATAACTCCTTTCTTTATAGTTATATTATAGCATATTTTAAATAGCTTGTAAATACCCCCTAGATATATACTAATTAGAATCTCCCCTTAAATTAATTATATAATCCCATAAAATATTAAATTTTTGAGCAATTTATGATATAATTATACCACATAAGGATAAAGTAATGGAAAAAATTGATAAAGTTCTAAAAAAAAACAACAAAAGTGTAAAAATTAAAAACGACATGACCGTTTATGATGAAAAATATTTCAATAAAATGAATCAGATTTATACAAATCTATCACTAAATCCTAAAGAATCAGTTCGAGATGAAGCTCTTGAGAACCTAAATAAACTAAATGCTTTCTATTTTAAAATTCTTGAGCAAAGAGAATCTTTTGGTCAACTTGAAAGAGAAAATCAAAGGCTTCAAGCTGAACTTGATAAGATTTAAGAGCAAAATAAACGAGAACAAGAAAAAATTGAAAGTTAATAAAACTTTGCAACTCTATTTCTAAAGACAACCCTCAAAATAGTCAAAATAAAACAAACAATACTGACCCATCCACTATTGCCATACATATAGCAAAAACTTATTTTAACTTCCTTTATTGCCTTTCTACACCCATATAAGGATTGTTTTCATAAAAAAGTGAATAATCAAAGTCATCTGCAAGCTCTATTGGCAGTTCACCAACAACTTTTGGCTTATTGATAATCATAAATCTAACTCTCTTTAGATTTTCCTTCATACACTCTTCTTGAATATCATTTAAATTAACCGCATGATTATCTACAGCACCAAACTTATCATAAAAAGGAATTGTTATTTCTGAATTTACTCTTTGAAGCAAAACTTTGATTGTTTTGCCTTGAATCTTATTAAATTTAACAATGTCATTCATAACGTAGCTCAAAAATGCTGTGCCAATTCCATGATATGAGTCTTCAACAATAATACTATTAAGCTCAAAAAAGTCTGATGGAACCTCTCTATGTCCCAAAAAATGCATGAGATCATGCTCATTATAATTGTTGTTATTTGTTGAAAGCGTTATATGAATTTGAGCAATTTTATTCTTTTTATTTTCAACATATAAGTTATAGTATAATTGAGCCTCGTCAAAACTTTTTCTTTTTCCTCTTCCAACATAAGCCTCATTTCTCAAAACTTCCAAACGATAATATTGACCATCTAGAAGAAGCATAACCATTCTTCTTTCAGCTGGAAACGAAATATTATTTGATGTGTCATTTTTAAAAACTATCATAATTTACCTAAAATTAGTTATCAATGTCGCCCCAAGCGTGAAATTTGCTTTCAGATTCTTTTTTCTTTTCTTCGATAAATGGCTTAAATCTAATATCCAACAAGTTTGGATTTAATGCACCACTTGTTTTAGCTTCTATATTATATTCATTATTTATTGTATTTTGAGAATATAGTCTGTGTTTCACAAGGTCTATTATATCAACTGGACCTTTTAAAAGTTTTGCACCCATTATATTAAGTTTAGAAATTTCAATATTAAGTTCTCTGCAAATCTGATTCACCAAAGCCTCTTGAATATAATATTGCTCAACATCAACATCATATTGGCGAATATATTTTTTAACTTGCTTTGTTTTTTGTTTATTTATAATATCATTTGCCTTTTTTGCTACTTTCACTCTTTTATCAAATGTTTTTCTAACATCACTTGGATTAATTAAAATTTTCATACTTTCTTCCTC
>CATLBG010000074.1 GCA_949878595.1 uncultured Clostridia bacterium | reverse complement strand
CTTTGCTCCTACTACTCCAAAGGTAACATTATAATAGCCTTCAAATTCTTCGTAAGCAATTTCTAGTTGGTCTCCATTATTAACTTTATCACCAGTTAGAAGAGGCTCATTTTCTCCTACTTTTTTAACAATAACTCCATCTGGAACATTTTCTAAAGTAAATTGATTTAAAACTTCATTATATGTAATAAACAAATTCCCTTTATTTGCTTCAATTGTATATTCATAATATACAAGACCTTTCTCTTCAATTTTTCTTCCTTCAGTTAATATGTCGATGGCTTCGTCATTTCCATTTTTAACAGTAAACTCAGAAATTCTATAACCTTCTTTTGCTAGAGCCTTGAGTTTGATTTTGCTGCCATAGTGATAATTGCTATCTAATGTTCCAGTTTTTCCGCCAATAGTTACTTGAATACTATTTCTAAAATCACTCTGTGTAAAACTATAACCAAAACGATAATCTTTAAATTCTGGTGTATAGCTTGGGTATAATTCCATATCTTCTGTTATGGTTTGCATGGCATTGAGGTTAACTTTTTCACCTCTTGCATTTACCCAGTTAAATGATATACTTGAATACTTTAGTTCACTCTCTGAATCCTCTGCCCATTTTGCAACCAACAACTCCTTTTCTCTTTCAAAGAGAACTTCTTTTAATTCAGTTAGGGTGTCTACAATTGTGTCATCTTGTTCAGATTCAAGTTGCTTTAACTCATAATCCTCTGAGTCACTTACTTCTCCTCTGACATCAGAGTAAACCTTTACATTAAAAGTTGCCACAGAAAATTTTATATAAATTTTTGAGTTTGCTTTGATATATTCATTATCAAAATATTCATGCTGAAGTGCTTCATCTTTATACACTCCAGAAATTTTATAGCCATCTATTGCTCTGAACATGCTTTTAAGTTCGCTTATATTTGTGCCCTCTTTAACATTTAGACTATAACTTTCGATTCCCACAATATTTGTGCTTATTGTAATTTCATAACTTGCTGCATCAGTTTCATCATTTTTGTTAGTTAGTGTGAGAGCTGTTGGAACTGCAATTGCTGCAACAGCAATAATGCTTGAAGCACCAACAATTATTGATTTAACAATTTTGCCATTTTTCTTTTTGTTGCTCATGAATTTCCTCCAAAAAAGTTTTAACTATACTCCCATTAAAAAATAAATTTTTCAAAAACAGCGAAAATATGTATAATTTATTATAACTTGAAATAAGACATTATTTCAAGCATTTTTTATTATTATAATTAATTTATAATAATAAAAAGAACCAAACTTTTGGTTCCTTTTATTTATCCTCTTTGAAGCTGATTTAAAATATCATTTAAGTCTTCTTTTGATACTACTGGGCTGAGCATCTGTTTGCAAGCATCAATATCATAAACTCTAGTTTCTCTAAAAATCGGACTAACCAAATCATTGACTGCTGCGACATATCTTTTGACTGCCTTTGCTGTGATTAGTTTATTTTCCATTTCAAAGTCGCTTAGTTTTAATTTTTTAGCATCAAGTGCCTTATTTGTATCAATAAAATTGTAAGCAAAAAGATTGTCCTTAAACAAACTAATCATATCACGCATCACCATAATCTTGTTATACTCCTCTTCATCTGAAGAATGTGTATGGGCATTAGACAAAAATGCTGTGTCTATAATTGTATATCTTTTTCCATCAAAAATAATGTTATCTGATTTGATATCAGGATATGCAAATCTGCTATCATTTAAAAGGTCTTGGTCTGACAAAATTAAATTTTCAAGAACAGAATCTGAAACATTTCCTAGAGCCTTATCAGTCTCATAAAAATTATCTAAGAAAATTCTAACAATGGTTTCATATAATTCACCTTTTCTTTCTTTTAAAGCAAGGTTAAACTCTTCTTTTGTGCAAAAATCTTTAAGTAAACTAAATGTTTTTTCTAAGGTGTTTTCTTCAAAAAGAGTTTTTCCTTTTGCTCTTTCTTGCAAAATATAAAGTCCACTATCGCTTCCTTGATTAATAGTGACATTCGCATAATACCTGTTCACACTGAGACCCTTTTCCCAAAACTCTTTCATCTCTGAACAATATTTGTCAAATGCATAAACTCCAAATCTGTCAACAGGATTATATCTAGAAAGATATGAACCAACATATCTTTTAACTACAAAGTCTTCATCTAAAAAATAAACCCTACCTTCATCACCAGAGGCAGTCTTTGATTTTGGAATGTTTTTTAAATTTGGAATTATTGCAAGAAGCAAGTTATTGTAAGATTGCTCAGATAAATTCTTTACAAGTTTTGAATCAACCTTGTCTTCTCCCAAAAACATATGTGCTAAAATTTTTTCAATAATTTTTTCTTCCATACATTCATTTTATCACAAAATAAAGCCAATGTAAATAGCAAAAATTATAACACTAAAAATCGCCATAAATGCAGAAAAACAAAGGTGTTATGCAACGCATAACACCTTTGTTAGTTCTCTTCCATGTTTGCAAGTTTTGCTTGTTGGTCAGCAATTTCTAATGACTTAACCATTTCGCCAATGTCACCATTCATAAAATTTTCAAGAGAATAAATTGTCATATTTATTCTGTGGTCAGTTACACGACTTTGTGGGTAGTTATAGGTTCTTATCTTTTCACACCTTTCACCACCACCAACTTGAAGTTTTCTCTTTTCTGCATAAGCTGAATCCTCTTGAGATTGATAATAATCATATAGTTTAGATTTAAGCCAGTTCATTGCCTTTTCCTTATTTTTACCCTGACTACGCTCATCTTGACATTGAACAATTATACCTGTAGGAATATGTGTGATTCTGATTGCTGATTCAGTTTTATTTACATGCTGACCACCAGCACCACCTGCTCTATAATAGTCTATTTGCAAATCTTTTTCGTTTACTTCAATTTCAACATTTTTTGCTTCTGGCAAAACTGCAACAGTTGCGGTTGAGGTGTGAATTCTTCCAGAACTTTCTGTGGTTGGAATTCTTTGAACTCTATGAACGCCACTTTCATACTTAAATTTAGCATAAGCACCCTTACCTGAAACCATAAAACTCACTAATTTTATTGCACCATTCTCTCCAGCATCTTCATCTAATATTTCAACTCCAAAATGATTTCTATCGGCATACATGTTATACATTCTAAATAAGTCTGCAGCAAAAAGCCCCGCTTCATCACCACCAACACCTGCTCTAATTTCTACAATAACGTTGCCTTCATCATTTTCATCTTTTGGAAGAAGAAGGATTTTTAGTTCTTCTTCAATTGATTTAAGCCTTTCTTTGTCACTATAATATTCTTCTTCAAGCATAGCAACCATATCTGGATCAGATTCAGATTTAAGCATTACTTCAGCATCTTTCATATCTGTTTCAACTTTAACATACTCGTCATATTTTTCTGCAATAGGTGCAAGACTTGATTGTTCTTTTGATTTTTTTTGCCAAACGCTCATATCTGCAAGCACATTTGGGTCAATGAGTTCAGCTGTTAACTGATCAAACTTTTCCTTGATTTGTTTCAATCTTTCTATCATAATTTTCTCCTAAGTCTGGCGGAAACCACTCTATCATTTCCACCAAAATCTTTTATTACTTCAATTTCTTCAAAATCACTTTGCAAAAACTGGCTAACCCTCTCTGCTTGAGTGAATCCAATTTCAAAAATAATTTCACCTGCACTATTTAGATAGTTTGGAGCTTCACTTATTATTTTTCTATAAAAATCGAGCCCATCTGCCCCACCATCGAGTGCAAGATGTGGTTCATTATCTTTAACTTCTTTATCAAGCTCTTTTATAACTTCAGTTTCAATATATGGAGGGTTGCTGATAATTGCATCAAATTTTTTACCTTTTAATTTTTCAAATAAATTTGATTGAATAAAGCAAACATTTGCTCCCAAACTTTTGGCATTTTCTTTTGCAACATGAAGTGCATCAGCACTGATGTCAACCGCTGTGACATTTGCACCCGTTTCTAATTGAAGCGTTATTGCTATTGCTCCACTTCCTGTGCCAACGTCTAAAACCATTACTGGGGCAACCTGTGTTTTGGATTTATTTGAAATTGATTTTATAGATTTATCTATCAGAATTTCAGTATCCATTCTTGGAATTAGAACTTTATTTGAAACAATAAATTTTCTGCCATAAAACTCAGATTTTCCAAAAATAAGCCCAAGTGGAATATGCCTTAACCTTTCTTTTAATGCATTTTCTATTGCAATGGTTTGCTTAGTTGAAAAACTGCCACAAAGAGGAAGTTGACTTCTCTTTTTGCCCGTAACCTCAACCATAATCCAATCAATATCTGATAGCTCTTCTATGCCCTCAGCTTCAAACATGGGGTCATACTTTTTGTGTATATCAAAATAATTTGAAAGTATTTCCATATTTTCTCCAAAAAAAATGTGCAAAGAAACTCATCTTTTGCACATAAAAAAGTGCAGACGAAAAGCGTCTGCACCAAGCTTTGCAGCTATTTATTGATTCCGTATCTCTTGTTGAATCTTTCAACTCTTCCGCCAGCGTCAACGATTTTTTGAGTTCCTGTGAAGAATGGGTGACATTTGTTGCAAATATCAACCTTTAAAACTTCGCCCTCTTTTGTTGAACCGGTTTCAAAAGTGTTTCCGCAAGCACAAACAACTTTAATTTTGTGATAGTTTGGATGAATAGTTTCTTTCATTTTGAGCATCTCCTTTAATACATAAGCATTAGAATTATATAATAATAATTAATGACTGTCAAGTATTTTGACATTTTTTCTGAAAAGAAAGAATAAATTTCTGAATTACGAAAAATACTAAGATTATAAGGAGGGACGAAATATGATGATTATTCAAAACTTCCCATATGAAGATGAGCTTATTCAAACATTTGAGACATTTTCACAAGATGCTTACATTTTTTGTGCACCAGAAACAATAGAATAACAATTATAATTTAGCCATATCTTTAAAAGGCTTAAAATGAATGAAGAGCCAGTTTCTTAAAAACATCAAGGCAAGAGTTTACTAATAGTAAATGACTGTCTTGATTTTTTTATATAAACAAAGCTATTCATTTTTTTTATCCTTTTAAACACCCCTTCTTAACAATTAACCCCAGCCCCCGTGCACACTCATTATAACATGGTTTTGAGGGTTTGTCTCGACACTATGCCAAGAATTTTTAAACTAATTTTTAAGGTTGAGATTCTTCAATAGGCTCAGAATGACATTTAAAGAAATAATATATATTTTGTCATGTTGAGCGTTAGTCGAAACATCTAGTCCAATTAAAAACTGGCATTCGTTTTTATAAGGTTAAGATTCTTCAATAGGCTCAGAATGACATTGTAATTTAATCTTCTAAGCCAATCATATAACCTGCTGTTACACCAAAAAATTCTACACATGAAATCAACACCTCAATATTAGGTATTTGCTTGCCGTTCTCCCATCTTGCTATTGCAGCTTGTGAATACCCTAATTCTTTTGAAAGATCTTCTTGTGATAATCCCTTTTCTAATCTCAGTTCTTTTAAAATTTCACTAAATCTATTTTCAACTTTCATTTTCATAGAAATATTCCTCCTATGAAAAATTTTATTCCAAACGGAATAAAATAGTTTAACAAATACCAAACGGTATAATAAAATTAGAGAGTAATTTTAATAAAGGAATAAGCATTATGAATATGGAACTAG
>CATLBG010000073.1 GCA_949878595.1 uncultured Clostridia bacterium | reverse complement strand
ATTTTTTTTCTGATAATATTATACTTCATATTTTCGATTTTGGAAACTATAATTTTTTGTTTTAAAATATAATTTTTTTTATGTTACAATTATAAGTGACATTATGTCAAATTTTAAATTTTGTAACAATTGTAAATATAGATAATAACTATATTTATATTTTGTTACATTATATGTTATAACACTTGAAAATACATTTAAATAAAAATATAATATGTCTATACAAAGGAGAATAATTATGAACAAAAATTCGAATTCTACAAAAAATTACATTTGTGAAGCTTTCTTTATTCTGCTTAGCAAGCAACATTATGACAGCATCACAGTTTGTGATATTTGTGAAAAAGCTGGCGTATCAAGAATGTCTTTCTACCGCAATTTTGAATCTAAGGAAGATCTTCTTTCTAAAGGGCTTGATGCTTCAATTAATAATTTTAAAAACAAAATACAATCATATGATAATATAAATCAATATATCATAATCAAAGAATTATTTGAAGGTTTTAAAAAATATAAAGATATTGTTCACTCTCTACTAAATACACAAGTTTTAAAAACTTTAAGATACAATGCAATGTATAAACTTAAAGAAGAAATTGTTATAGACCAAATGAACAAAACTTCAAAGTATATTCCTATATTCTATATTAGTGCATTAAGTTCAACATTATTTGAATGGCTTAGAGATGGTGCCCAAGAATCTTCAGATGAAATGGCAAGATTGATTGTTTCACTCACAGGAAATATCATACCAGATACATGTTCTAAATCCTGAAAAACACGGGTGTTATGTGTTGCATAACACCTTATTTTTTTATTTTTTTATATTTAAAACAATTATTTTTAAAAGCTTTAGATAGTTGACAAACATATTTTACTATTATATAATAACCATATAAATTGCGATGAAAAAGAAGAGTAACTAAGACCGTTTTCCTATAGAGAGTTTCTGGTTGGTGTAAAGAAACGGAAACACTTGGCGAAGGCACTTTGGAGCAATACAAAAAGAGTGAGCATTCATATGAGTGCTAATAAGGGTGGAACCACGGGTCTAATCTCTCGTCCCTTAGCAAAAATAGATAGTCTATTTTGCTAGTGGAAGAAAAGATTAGGCCTTTTGTTTTGGCTTAAAAACAAAATAAATTTTAGGAGAATATTATGGAAGGAAATAAACTTACTATGGAAAAACTAGTTAGCCACTGCAAAAATGTTGGACTAGTTTACCCTGGTTCAGACATTTATGATGGTCTGGCAAACACTTGGGATTATGGTCCTGTTGGTGTAGAACTTAAAAACAACATTAAAAAGGTTTGGTGGAAAAGATTTGTTCAAGAATCAGACAACAGCTATGGCGTTGATGCAGCAATTATGATGAACCCTAGAGTTTGGGAAGCATCTGGCCACGTAGCATCTTTCACAGACCCAAAAATGGACTGCAAATCTTGCAAGGCAAGAACAAGAGCTGATAACCTCATTGAGGCTTACTCAAAGGGCTCTGTTGATGTTGATGCGATGAGCAACGAAGAAATGGAAGCTTACATTAATGAGCATAAAGTTAAATGCCCTATTTGCGGAAACTTTAACTGGACCCCAATCAGACAATTCCACTTAATGTTTCAAACAAGCCGTGATATCACTGGTGACAAAAATGATGTTATTTATCTTAGACCAGAAACTGCTCAAGGCGAATTTGTAAACTTTATGAATGTTCAAAGAACAACAAGAGCAAAAGTTCCATTTGGAATTGGTCAAATTGGAAAGGCATTTAGAAACGAAATCACTCCAGGAAACTTTACTTTTAGAACCATTGAATTTGAGCAAATGGAGCACCAACTCTTCTGCAAAAATGAAGAAGAAGGTTTCAAGTTTTATGATGAATATAAAGAGAAGGCTATGGAGTTTCTCCTTGACCTTGGCTTTAACAAAGAACACTTAAAATTTAAAGACCACGAAAAACTCGCCTTTTATGCAAAAGCAGCTTGCGATATTATTTATAACTATCCATTTGGTTGGAACGAACTCAACGGAATTCACTATAGAACAGATTATGACCTATCTCGTCATCAAGAGTATTCTGGCAAAAATATGTTCTATATTGACCCAGTAACAAATGAAAAATATATTCCACATGATGTTGAATATTCTATTGGTTGTGACAGACTCACCCTTTGCACACTTTGCGAGTTTTATGATGAAGAAACCTTAGAAGGTGGAGACACAAGAATTGTATATCACTTCCACCCTGCAATTGCTCCATATAAAGTTGCAGTTCTCCCTCTTCAAAAGAACCTTTCAGAGAAAGCTAGAGAGATTTATAAAAAGTTATCTAAACACTTTATGTGCACATATGATGAAGCAGGCTCTATTGGAAAAAGATATAGAAGACAAGATCAAATTGGAACTCCATATTCAATAACAATTGACTTTGACACTATGGAAAATGATACATTCACTGTTCGCGATCGTGACAACATGCAACAAACAAGAATGAATGTTGATGAACTTATTAAATTTGTTGAAGAAAAAATTTTATTTTAGTTTAAATTTATAAATAAAAAACTGGCTAATATGCCAGTTTTTATTTATGAAAAATCTTCATAAATGCCGAAAATATGCGGTATTATGTGAAACATAATATATTATTTTATTAAATTTTTATATTCACTAAAGGCTACAGTATGATTCTGTTTAATTTGCTCAGCAATAGATGTTTCCTGTCCATTATTTAAAATCATTTCAAAATAATAAGACCCTGCCAAAAGCTTAACTTCAGCATTCTTTAATAATATTTTTTGAACTTCATTATCATTACATTCTTCAAAAGCTGTTTTAATTATGTTTAGTTTCATTTCAATTAAATCATTTAACTCTTGCCCATTTGAAACTTTTTCTGACATTAAGTTTAAAAAACTTTTCTTTTCTTCAAAATTTAACTTCTCTGTTGAAACAATAGTACTCATTAGACTATCAAATGAAACATCTGTCAAATTTTGTTCTGATAAACCATCTATTGCAATCTTAATTGTCCTATTTTTCCAGTCATCTAACTTTCCTTTTAAACCAAGCTCTAAAACACACTTAATTTCTTGATTTTTAAAAAATGCATGTGTGTCAGCAACATAACAATATAATGATTTGTTTCCGTTTGCAGACTGAACTCCAGAAGCATCTAGTTTAGTGCAAAATTCAGCATAGTCTTTTGCTTCATAAATTTTTGTAATATTTTCAAGCTCATTTTTGATATAGCCATGATCCATATCAAAAATAATGAGGTTATACAAATCACTTGTGTTTCCGCTATTTTTATAAATTTGCTCATAGCATTTTTCTTCAACCTTTGTAAGTCCAAAAAAGTTAAATATTTTTGCATCAACTTTTGGTGCCAAATAAAACAAAATTGCTATCACAAAGAAAAACATTGCTATCATAATTAATGCAATTTTTAAAAACAGCTTTAATGAATTTAGCCAAAGCTTTTTCTTTAAATTTTCTTCTTTTGCATATTCCGTCATTATGCCTTACCTGTTTTATCAATTTTATCAATTTCAGATATTCTTCGACTATGTCTTTCTTCGCCCTGAAATTCTGTTTCAAGGAATACATTTATCATTCTAACCATTTTTCTGCCACAGAATTTAACTTCATACTTTTCATCTTTATAGCCAGTGGCAAGGACTAATGTATTTACATCTTCATGACGTCTTGAAAAATATGTTTCAGCCTCACTTGTTGCAAGCACAGACCTAATGCCCTTGCATTTGTTTGCAACAATATTCATTCCAACACCTGTGCCACATAAAAGCAATAAACCATCTGCTTTTTGTTCTTTATAAATTTCATATGCTTTGATTGCAAGAAGTGGATAATCATTATCTTTTGCATCATCTTCAATAGCAATGCTTTCTATTCCATGAATACTTAGAGTTTCTCTAACTCTATCTATAATCTTTTTGCTTGCATTATGGTCATAGGCTATTATAAATTTTTTAAACATATCACTCTCCTAATTATAGTTTAGTATTTAATAATTTCTTTGTCAAACAAATAACTTTTTCAAAATAAATAAAAAAAAGAAGTAAATAAATTTACTTCTCATTATGCTTAGAGCTATTAAGTTGTTTTTTCAGTGAAGTTATTTCCCTTTTAAGTGATTCCACATCACGCTCTTGAACATCTAATCGTCTGTTCTTCTCCCTAATTATCTCATCGACAGACTCAGTATCATAGCCATAAAAAGAGAATCTAATTCCATTTCCAAAATCTTCCATAAATCGCTCCTACCAATATTGTGTGCAAGTTTTGTCGATTTATGCAAAATTTTGTAATACTTTTATTATTGTGGAGGCATATTGTTTTGCTGTTCTGGCATTCTTATATTAAACCCTTCTGGTGTGATTAAATAAATATTGTTGTCAACATGTCTGCAATTTCCGTTTAAGGCATAAACTGCACCAATCACACAGTCTAATAATCTTTGAGCATCAAACTCATTAAGTTGATTGAGGTTAAGCATAACAGACTCACCCTCTTTTAAAAAGTTAATAACTTTTGTTACTTCGTCAAATGTTGTTGGATAAACAAACTCAACATTTTTTGTGCCATATCCACCAACATTTGATGAATTTGTTCCAAATCCGCCAAGTGGAGACGCAGAAACATATGAAGACCTGTTGTATTGTTCTGGATTATCAGAATAAGAAGTAGATGTTCTTTTTGGAGTTGTATCCTCCTCTTCAATAGCAACATCTTTTGCCTGTGTTAAAGAATATTTTTCAGCAGCTCTATCTGCTTTTGCTTGAGCCTTTCTAGCTCTATATTCTGCCTTTTCTTGAGCTTTTTGTCTTTGAAGTTCAAGTTTTTCGTCTCTTTTCTTTTGTCTTTCAATGGTATCATCATAAACTTCTTCAGTTTCAAAGCCAACACCTTTCATCAGCCAGTTCATAAATCCCATAATTTTTCGCTCCTTAGTATCGTTATCATAACATATTTTGTGCAAAAAGCCAATATTTTTTGCTATTTTTTGACATTTTTACAAATGTTTGACCATTTCTAACCTAAGTAAAGACAATTCAACAACAAGTCCAGAAATTAAAGATTCTTTTTTGGTTGATTCAAAAAAACTGCTCAGAAAGTTATCATAATACAAATTTATCATATTCATATAGTTAAAAAATTGCTGGGATAAATTAGTTTTTTTATCCAAAGATTTAATCATTTCTTCAAGGTTCAGCTTATCTTTCAAAATATTCATTGAAAGTTCACTCTGGCTAAGCGTTCTAGACATATAATCAATCATATAACCTTGACTTTTATTGCAAGCTTCATAAAAAAATTCATAAAAAGCTAAACTCTTATCATCTTGCTTAATTGCTTTTTTTATAGGTTTTTTAGTCTTTTCAACTTTGAGCGTCAAAACACCACTTTCTGGAAAATTTGAAGAAATATTTCCCACAACTTCTTCAGCATCTTTTTTATCAAAATATAAACTAGACACCAAATAATAGTTGTTATTATAAAAAATTATTTTTCCTGCCCCACCAAGACTTTTAATTTTATCTGCCGAAACTTCTAATATTTCCTGCTTTGAATTCTTTTCTGTATAAACAAAAAAAAGCTCTTGTTCAGAAAAACAAGATTTCTTATCTCTTTTTGTTAAACTTAAAATTATTATACCTATCATTAAAATTGCTAAAATCAAAACAACAAACGTAATTATAATTTTTTTAACAAAAAGACTAGAAAATT
>CATLBG010000072.1 GCA_949878595.1 uncultured Clostridia bacterium | reverse complement strand
TATATCTATTTTTTCCATAGTTTTATTATATCAATTAGCATTAAATTTTCAAGCAAATTACACACAAAATTATGTTTTTATGCTAATTGTTATTTCAAAAATAAAAAACTCTATAGATTTAGAGTTTTTTATCTGTTTTTCATTCTGCGAATATTTTTTGTTATTATCAAATATGCTACAACAATTACCGCAACAACTATTCCTGTTATAAACAACCAAACATAACTTTTGTAACTTACTTTAACAGTTAAGTCTCCATCGCCCTGAACGAGCTCTTTATCATAAACAATTTTAGATAAAAATGGGGCTTTATAAATATCTCTAGTTATTCCCTTTGGAGCATAGCCGTCATCAACAATTTCATCATAAACTTCACCATTTGGAAGTGTGTAATAAACATGATAGAATCCTAAAATTTTATAGGTTCCATTTACTATTGATGCTTCATAATTTTGACTTGTGCATCTGCCTGTGATTGGATATGTTCCACTGCTTTCTGCTGTTAAGCCTTCACAGCTATAGCTAACAATTAAGCTGCTAGCAGTGTCTGCCCCAACCAAGCCATTAATTTTGTATGAGATTTTTTTTCGGTTGTTTGGGGCAACCGTATATCTCTCTTCAATATTATCAAAAGTAATTGTAATTTTTTTTGGCTGGATTGTGAAAATCTCTTCAGTTATTCCAGCAAGCTTATAGTTTTTGCTTGTGATGCTTGCAACAACTCTATAGGTTCCAACATTTTTAAAATCATTTTGCGAAAGTTCTGTGTCATTTCCAACAATATAATATTTAAAGCCGACTTCAACAAGATCATCACCAGTATTGCTCTGTGTATAGTTAATTTTTTGAGCATAACCACTATAAGTTAGTGTGCCCTGAGTTTGCCATATTATATAAAAATCAGCCTCTGTTATTTTTAATGTAGTTATTTGATTTTCTGAAATTTTATAATTTAAATTACTTATTCCAGTCACAATAAATGTATAGGTTCCAACTTCTTTTACTCCATTAAGTTCTTGATATCCCTCAATTTCATAAATTGCACTAACATCACTATCTTCCAAAAGCACATTATTTAAATCCATCTTTGGCGAATGAAAATTTCTATCATATTGAATTTCGGTTTCGCTAAAGTTTACAGAAACTATTCTTTTTGAAACACTGAAACTGATTTCTTTAGTTACGCTTATGCTATTCATGGTTATTATGATTGATGCTTTATGTTCACCCGCTGCTAGTTTTGAAAAATCGTTAAGAAATTTAATTTGTTCTGCCTGCTTTAAAATGCCAAAACTAATATCTTTATTATCTAAATAATACACATATCTAACATAATAATTATAACCTGCAAGAATTTCTTCATTAGGCGAAAAATTAAGCAAAATATTTACGCTATCACCATAAATAATTTCATCAGTAGAATTATACTTCATTTCTGATTTTTCACCATAATGCAAAACTGAATCAATTGAAAAATCTGCTTCAAAATAATTTAATTCTGACTCTTTCCACTTAGCATATAGAACTAAGTCTCCTGTAAGATTAGAATCAATTTTTGTTATTTGATTTGTAAACTCGCTGTCAAGATACCAACCCAAAAACTCTGAAGATCCTAAGCTAGATGGAGCTTTTAATACAAACTCAGTAATTATATCTTCCTTTGAATAGTCTGGATATTTTGAGATGTTTTGTTCTGAATTTTTGCCGTCACCAATGACATACGAAATATAGTTTGCATCTTTTGTTGTAACTTCTATATTTGAACTTATAAAGAATTTAAAATTATATTCACATTCATACCCAGTTGATTTTGAAGTTAGCTTAACAGTGATTTCAATAAGCTTGCCTGAGTTGCCACGAGTTAAACCATAGATAGAAAGTTCAAATCTAGTTGATTGTGGATTTAATGAAACTGATACTGAAGAAATTTCTTGTTTTGATTCTGACTCATCAGATGTTGTAACAATTTCATATACTTTGCCCGCTTCAGCGATAACATTGCCTTGAATTAAAATTGTTTCTGGAACAACTAAACCAAGCCTAAAATCTGTATCGTTTGAACCACCGCTAGAAACATAGTATGTTGCAGACTTATTTGAAGATAAGAAAATGTTGCTAAGCTGAACGCTGTCAACTTCAGAAGCACCTTTAATTAACTCAACATAAGAAAGTTCTGTTCCTGTGTAAACATAAAAATTTTCTATTTTAATTAGCTCATCTTTTACATAGAATCTAATTTGATATTCGCCTGAATATTTTGATAAGTTTTCTGATAGCGAATTTAACTTAAAAATTCCATTCTCACTAAAATCCAAATCAAAACACCTTGTAACATCTTCTGTTCCAGAGAAAATATTTACATAAACTTCATAAAAATCATAGCTTTCTGAAATTTTATAATCTAGTTTTATTTCTTCTCCATTTACAAATAAATTTTTTGTTGTTGTATTGCTGTTTTTTATATCTTGTGAAAACTCTGACGCTGATGAATTTGAAAGAGTGATTATGTCATTGTCTTTCTCACAAATATAACTGCTTGCAGTTCCATAAACATGATTTACTTCAAAAGGAATATAGAAAGTTTGATAGTCTAATGAAGACCTTCCCCAACTATTTAGTGCAAGCCAACCCTTTTCATCGTCCCAACCAATTATGCAGACTGCATGTGGAGTTTTTATTGCCTTGTCTGGAGAAACAACACTATCTAATGGATTTGTAGGTTTGTTTGGATCTGGTAAAATTTCTGTGTAAATGTTATCACTATTTGTTATCTTGCCTGTATTGAGCCCTGAATAAAATCCACCATATTGCATAATAAATCTTTTGAGAACTAATTTTTTTTCATCTAAATTTAAAGAAATAAAAAAATTATCCTCTGAAATTAGTATTGGCTTAATGCTATCCATAAAGTTTTCATCTGTAAGGTTTATGGCATTACTGAAATTTTCAAAATTTGTTTCATTAACATAATCAAAAACATCATTATTTAAATCATTTTCATGAATTAGACCATAGTTTTGGGTTATCATATTGAACTTTTTAAAGTCACCCATGTCATTTAACAAGCAAACACCATTTTTATAACCAAGCAGAGCAGTTCCTATTTCTGAAAAATTATAGTAAAGGTTTTTTTGAACCATTAAAGCTGTTTCTAGTGCCTTGCTTGAAGAATATATCCAACATAGATTTGAATTTGTTTGATTTTCACCAAAAATTGGATAAGTATCTACTAAATTATATTTACTTGAAACTTCATTTGTTTGACCCAGCAATTCTCTTATATAACCATCTGAATCAATAAAGCTGACTGCAGACGAGGTTTTTTGATTTTGTGTGTTATTATTTTTAAAATCTAATTTTACAGCAGAAAAGATAACCGCTAGACACGCAGAAATAATAGTAGCAAAAATAATTATTTTAGATAATAACCTATTTTTTTTCATTTTCTTCTCTATTGAATTTTACAATTGTTAAACAAGTTTTGTCAACTTAATAAATATTTATATTTATTAGTTTAGCTTTCATGAATAATAAAAATTCAGTTTATAAACTAATTTTATTTTACATTAGCTCATATTTTTTTTATTATATCTATATAGAGAGAAAAACATATGTCTGAAATTAATTTGAAATGTAAAAATTGTGGTGCAAGAATGCAGGTTGATGAAGAAGCTAAAATGATAACCTGCATGCATTGTGGTGCAAGTCATCTTTTGAGTGAAATTTTAGATAAAGATGACCTTGAATTTTTGAATAAATTTAAGCCAAATGAACTTGAAAACAAGCTTAAATTCAGTGATGCAATAAAGCAAGGTGAAACTTATCTATTTCAAGCTGACTACACCAAGGCTGAAAATTCATTTAAACTTGCAATTTCTTATGATGAAAAAAACTATAAAGGTTATCTTGGAGTGGTTAAAGCAAAAACAAACAATTTTAATCAATTGCCACCCACAAGCGATTATAAAGAATATGCAAAATCAGCACTAAAATATGCAGATAATGATGACCGTATTTATGTTAAAAACGAACTTGAAAAACTAAATATATTGAAAAATGAAACAGAAAAAGTTAGAAATGAACAAGAGAAACAAAAAGAAAAACAAAAAAATATAGAAGCAAATAAAAGAATTAAAGCAAATTTCTTTTCAAAACTAGCCTACTTTATAACAGGGCTTATTGCTGTGGTTGTGTTAATTGGACTTGTTGTTTCTACAATAATTAAGAACAAAGAAAATCAAGATATTCCTGCAACAATTGAAATTTCTTCAGTTCAAGAGTTATTAAACATTACACAAAATTCTAAATATTATAAAACAACTATCATCTTAAAAAATGATCTTGACTTTAAAAATAAAACAATTTCTCCAATTGGTGGCAATAAGTTTTTCGCTGGAGCATTACGCGGAAATGGACATGAAATTAAAAACCTAAACATTGTAAAAGCTAATTTGCAAGATAATAATTATATTGGACTTTTTGCTAGGCTTGATGGAGCGAAAATTTCTGGACTAAAGCTTAACAATGTTAAAATCATTTATGAGAGCAATGCTAATTCTAAAGATAATCCAATTTCGTTAAGTGTTGGACTTATTGCTGGCTATGCTAAAAATTCAGAAATCTCAAATTGTGAAGTTTTTGATAGTTGTGCAATAAGCACTAAAAATACAAATGCATCACTCTTGATTGGTGGATTGTTTGGCGAACTAGACGGCTCTGAAATAAAACTCAGTTATTCAAATTCAAAAATTGATGTTATTGAAGAATCAAACTCAAAAGCCCAACATCTTATTGGTGGACTTGCAGGATATTTAAATGATTCACTAATCACAAAATGTTACTCTTCAAGTAATATTTTTGCAGATTTAAAAATCAGAGAAACTTCAAATTCTCTTGTTTATATTAGCGGACTTGCAGGAACAACAACTTTTAGTTCTATTAAATCAAAAATTTCTCACTGCTTTTTTTCTGGAATCATTTCATCTGCTAGCATAGCAAAAAACAAAATTGAACAAATTGCTGCAATTTCTAACTTTGATGAAACAGCTAATGCAAATAGAATATATTCGAATTATGCTCTTTTTGAAAATGGGAATTTTGAAGTTAATGAATCACCTATTGAATATAACTATCTTGCAGATGTTTCTAATGAAAACTATGTAGTTTTATTTGATGCTGAAAACTTGAAAGAAAAAATTGTTGAATTGTTTTCTGATGACAGATGGGAAAATTTTGAAAACCTCAAACCAAACTTAAAAGAAATATAAAAACACCACAAATTGTGGTGTTTTTTATTTTTATAAAATTTCTATTAATTTATTAATTGCAAATTGAACTGATTTTCTTCTAATTGAATTTCTATTACCTTTAAAAATTTTAGTGAAAGTTTTTAGCCTTCCATCTACAAAAAATCCAAAGCAAACCATGCCAATAGGTTTTTCTTTAGTGCCTCCTGTTGGACCTGCTATTCCTGAAATTCCAACACCAATATTTGATTTTAAATTTATTGCAACACCCTGTGCCATTTCACCCGCAACCTTTTCACTAACAACACCATGTGTTTTTATGCTGTTTTCACTAACTCCACAAAGTTTTATTTTCTGATTATTTGAATATGTTATGAAGCTTGCATCTAAAACTTTTGACGCATCTGGTACACTTATTATTTTGCTTGCAAATAACCCACCCGTGCAGCTTTCTGCTGCTGAAATTTTATATCCCTTTTCTATCAAAATATTAACTAGCTTATTTTGTTTCATTTATAAATCAACTCCA
>CATLBG010000071.1 GCA_949878595.1 uncultured Clostridia bacterium | reverse complement strand
AAGTTCTAGTGGCAGGCCAAGAAAGCCAATAGACCCAGAGCTAGCAAATAAGCCAAAAAGAAATAGGGGCAGACCAAGAAAGCCAATAGACCCAGAGCTGGCAAACAAGCCAAAAAGAGGCAGAGGTAGACCTAAAATTCAAAAATAAAAAAATGAATTAATTCATAAAAATGGAGAATTATGGAAAAAGAAATTAAAAATTCAAAAACAAAAACTGTAGAAAAGACTGAAAAATTAAAAGCTTCAAACACAAAAATCGAAAAAAGAATATTGTTTGTAGCATCAGAAGCTCAGCCTTTTTGTGCAACAGGAGGTCTTGCTGATGTCTGTGGAAGCTTGCCAAAAGAAATAGTCAATGAAAACCCAGGAGTAGAAATAAGAACAATAATTCCTCTATATAGCAACATACCAGACTATTTCAGAAAAGACTTCAAATATCTTGGACACATTTATGTTACTCTCTCTTGGAGAAAGGAATATTGTGGTGTGTTTGAATATAATTATCAGGGAATAAAGTATTATTTCATTGATAATGAGAAATATTTTAAAAGAGATGGCGGCGAATATGGTTATATGGACGATGGAGAAAGATTTGCTTTCTTCTCAAGAAGCGTTTTAGAGATTCTTCCAACAATAGACTATTTCCCAGACATTATTCATGTAAATGACTGGCAGTCAGCACTAATCCCAACCTATTTAAAAACATCTGAGTGGGACGAGCGATATAAAAATATTAAAACAGTCCTCACAATCCACAACATCATTTATCAAGGAAGATATGGTGCACATATTTTAACAGATGTGCTTGGCGTTGATCAAAAATATGCGGGTATTTTGATTTATGATAACGACGTAAATATCTTAAAAGGAGCAATAGTAACTGCAGACAAAATCACAACTGTAAGTGAAAGTTATGCAGAAGAAATCAAAACTCCAGAGCATGGTGCGGGGCTTCATCAAATAGTCAAACAGAACGAATATAAGCTTAAAGGAATTCTCAATGGACTAGATTATGATTTCTATAATCCAAAAACAGATAAAGTTATCTACACAAATTATGATGCTAATAGTTTAGAGGTTAAAGCAAAAAATAAAGAGTTCTTACAAAAAGAATTTGGGCTTGATGTAAATCCAGACAAGCCAATACTTGCATTCTGTTCAAGAATGAATGTTCATAAAGGGTTTGACCTTATTAAATGTTGCATAGAAAAACTCATTAATGAGTTAGACATTCAATTTGTTGGGGTTGGCTCAGGTGAAAGAGTATATGAAGATTTCTTTAGATATTTAAATTCAAAATATCCTAGCAAGGTTCATGTTTCCCTTGGCTATAGCCTTGAGATTGGCAAAAAAATATATTCAGGTTCAGATATTTATTTAATGCCTTCACTCACTGAGCCATGTGGTCTCAGCCAAATTGTTGCAAGCCGTTATGGTGTGATTTCAATTGTTAGAGAAACTGGTGGATTAAAGGACACCATTAAAGATTTTGGTTGTCCAGGTGGTGGAAATGGTTACACCTTCAGAAACGCAAATGTTGGAGATCTTGAATATTCTATAAGAAGAGCAGTTCAAGATTATAAAGACAAATCAGGTTGGGCAGAAAAAGTTAAAAAGGTTATGTCTGTAGACTTTAGCTGGAAAAATACAGCAAAACAATATATAGATATATATAAAGAGTTATAGGAGAAGTTATGTTTACAAAAGCACAGTTAGTTTTGGCAGAAGAAGAACTTAAGGCTTATCTTTTAAGCTACTATGGAGTTACAATAGAAGAAGCAACAAACCAGCAGATATATCTAGCACTTGCTCATGTTGCAAATGCCATCATGCAAAAAAACAGAGGACAATTGGTGAATGAAAAGAATAAAGAGAAAAAAGTAGTTCATTATATGTCTATTGAATTTTTGCTTGGCAGAAGCTTAAAAAATAATCTTTGGAATCTTGGTCTTGAAGAATGTTACAAAACTCTTCTTTCAGAGGCAGGCAAGAGTTTAACTGAAGTATATGAAGTTGAACAAGATGCAGGGCTTGGAAATGGGGGTCTTGGTCGTCTTGCTGCATGTTATCTTGATTCATTAGCAAAGCTTGGATATCCTGCCGTTGGTCACACAATCAAATATGAATATGGTCTTTTTAAACAAAAAATAGTAAACGGAAAACAGGTTGAAGAGTCAGACAGGTGGTTAGATACAGGAGAAGTTTGGCTCAATAAAAGAGAGGATCAAATTGTAGAAGTTAAGATTGGTGGAAAACTTATTGAACGATATGATGACACTAAGGGCTTATACTATGAGATAGTTGATGAAACCAATGTTCGAGCTATTCCTTATGATATGCTTATCAGTGGCTACAATTCAAACACATCTTCAGTGTTAAGACTTTGGGAAGCAAAGGCAGAAAAAGATATTGATCTTAGACTTTTTAGTATGGGTGAGCATGAGAGTGCCTTGAAAGATGAATCTTTCATCAACACAATAAACAAAGTGTTATATCCAGCAGATAATAATGAAAATGGAAAAGTTTTAAGACTTCTTCAAGAATATTTCTTGGTTTCAGCATCAATGCAAAATATTTTAAATGGATATTTCAAAGAGCATGAAAGCCTTAGCAAATTTCCAGAAATACTTTCAATCCATATCAATGACACACATTGTGCACTTTGTATTCCAGAGCTTATGAGGCTCCTTATTGATAAATATAACTTTGGTTGGGACGCCGCATGGAATGCAATTAAAAAGACAATAAGCTACACAAACCACACAATTTTAAGTGAGGCATTAGAAATAAAAAACATGCCAAGAATTGAAAAATATATGCCAAGAATTGCTTTAATTCTCCGTGAACTTGATAGAAGATTCAGAATAGAACTTGGCGAGTTTTTTAAGAATGATTCTAGAAAAATCGACGAACTTTCAATTGTTAGTGGAAACAGTGTCTATATGGCAAATCTCTCAATCTATGCCAGTGAGTATATTAATGGCGTTGCAGAAATTCATAGTCAAATCTTGCAAACAAGACTATTTAAAGATTATGCAGCTCTCTATCCTATGAGATTTAAAAATATTACCAATGGCATAACTCATCGTAGATGGCTTTCACAATCAAATCCAATGTTAAGTGATTTTATTGTTTCACTTATTGGTGATGAATTTTATAATGATGCAACAAAACTAGAAAAACTCAAAGAATATGAAAATGATGAAGGAGTTTTAAATAGACTTGCAGAAATAAAATATGAAAACAAAAAAAGACTCGCAGACTATGTTTTAAAAACACAAGGCATAGAAATTGATCCAAATTCAAGGTTTGACATTCAGGTTAAGAGAATACATGAATATAAAAGACAACTTCTAAATGTCCTCAAAATAATATATTTAATGTGTGAGATTAGAGAGAATCCAACAGAAGAGATTACTCCACAAGTCTTCATATTTGCAGGGAAGGCTGCTTCAAGCTACAAGGTTGCAAAGCGTATAATTGAACTTATCGTTCGTCTTGCAAAAGAAATTGACGAAGATCCTGTTTTGCAAGGAAAGATAAAAGTAGTATTCCTTGAAAACTATAGTGTCACAATGTCAGAAATTTTAATGCCAGCAACAGAAGTTTCAGAGCAAATATCTTTAGCTGGTCGTGAGGCTTCAGGCACTGGCAATATGAAAGCGGTTTTAAATGGTGCATTAATGCTTTGCACAATAGATGGTGCAAATATAGAAATATGCGATCACTGTGGACATGAAAATATGTTTGAGTTTGGGCTCACTAGTGAAGATGCAGAAAAGATTAAAAGCCGTGGCTACAATGCTATGGAATATTATATTGGAAATGAAAATATCAGAAAAGTTATTGACAAACTTGGTGCTGGCGTTGGTGGAGAAAGGTTTGATGACATAGTTGATTACCTTCTTGGTCACTCAGCAACAAGAGATGTATATTTGTGTCTTGCAGACTTTGATTCATATATTGAAGCTCACAACAAGATGGATAAGATTTATAAAGATAAATTAGAATGGAATAGAAGATCACTTTTGTCAATTGCTTCAATGGGTTATTTCTCATCAGATAGAAGCGTTCAAGAGTATGTAGACAAAATATGGAACTTAACTAAAAACGAAGAATAATAGGCAAAGGGGGATTGTATGGAAAATTTAGCCTACTTTGACCCTTTGCTTTTTAAATGTCCAAAGGGTGCAATAACTAAAGGCGAATCAGTTAGATTTAAAATTGAAGTTAATTTAGATTGTGTTTGCAACGAAGCTTTTCTTATGCTTAAAAAAGATGAAGACGTAGATTATACATATATTTCAATGGAAAGAGAGGATAACTTTTTTTATGTTGATGTTCCTTTTACAGAACATGGCCATTTTTGGTATAATTTTAAATTGAACTATAATAATTTTTCAAAATATCTCAGCAAGACCTATAATACTTTTTCAGAGGTATTGGATAATAAGGGAGAAGATTTTCTTCAACTTGTTACTGAAAAAGAGTATGAGTGCACAGACTCGCTGCAAGGTGGCATAATTTACCAAATTTTAGTTGATAGATTTTGCAAAGCAGGTGAGGTTACTCCAAGAGAACCATTAATTTATAGAGAAGATTGGGGTGGTTCAATTAAAAAAAATACAGAAGACCCACTAATTATAAACTTAGAGGTTTTTGGAGGAAATTTTGCTGGAGTTCAGAGTAAACTAAGTTACTTAAAAGACCTTGGCATAACAACAATATATTTTAATCCAATTTGCATGGCAAACAGCAATCACAAATATGATACTGCTGATTATATGCATGTAGACAGTATGTATGGTACAGATAATCAGTTTGCAGAGCTCGTGGCAAAGGCAAAAGAGAAAGGAATAAAAGTTGTTTTAGATGGAGTATATAACCATACTGGCAGCGATAGCATATACTTTAATAAAAATAAGCGTTATCCAACGCTTGGTGCCTATAATAGCAAAGAATCAAAGTTTTATAGTTGGTATGATTTTGATAATTATCCAGATAGTTATGGCAGTTGGTGGGGAATAGATACTCTGCCACACATAAAAAGCGATAGTTATGATTTTCAAGACTACATTGCTGGTGAAGGCGGCGTAATTGAAAAATATATGAATATGGGAGTTAGTGGTTTTAGGCTAGATGTTGTTGATGAAATAACAGATGAATTCACTCAAAAGATTTCAAAAAAAGTTAGATCCTACAGCAAAAATGCCCCAGTTATTGGCGAAGTTTGGGAAGATGCCTCAACCAAAACAAGTTATTCTGCAAGAAGAAAATATTTCACAGAAAATGAACTTAACTCTGTTATGAACTACCCAGTTAAAGAATCAATCATAAATTATTTAAGATGCAAAGAACCATATGATTTAAATTCAACACTTAGACTCCTTCTTAATGGTTATCCAAAAGTTGTTTTAGATAACCTTATGAATTTTTTAACTACACATGACACTAGCAGAATCTTCTCAGAAATATTATTTCTTACAAACGGAGACAGAGAGCTTGCTAAAAATTACCTCAAAATTGCTACGGGCATAATGTTCACACTTCCAGGTGTTCCTTCTATTTTTTATGGTGATGAATATGGAATGGAAAATAACGATGGCAGTTCTCGTGGTTGCTTTGATTGGAAAGCTTATAATAATGAAATTTTTGAATGGTATAAGAAACTTGCAAAAATCAGACAGCTTTCAGTTTTCAAAGATGGTGAACTCAACATACTCTTTTCAAAAAACGGAAAATTTATTTTTGAAAGATATTCAAAAACAGAGCATGTTATTGTTTTAACAAACTTAAAAGAGTCTGAGTTAGACATAAAGCTAGAGTCATCATTTGTTTCTCTTTTAAGTGAAAAAAAAGCAAACAACTTTAGCTTGGCTCAAAATCAAATAGAAATTTTATATGAGAAAAAGTAGACAT
>CATLBG010000070.1 GCA_949878595.1 uncultured Clostridia bacterium | reverse complement strand
TGTATTTTTATTTTTTATTAATTTTTGTTTAACTTATTTCAGTTTTAAATTGACGAAACTTTTTATATTTATTACAATATTATTAGATGAAAATTTAGGGGGCTACATATGAAAATTAATGAAAGTGGAGCTTTTATTTTAAGTGAAACTAAAAACGGAGAAAAAATCGTTTCTTGTGGTGGAAGAATTTCTACTAGACCTGGCACTGCTGTTGAGCTTTATAAAAGTGCAACTGATAAAGAAAAAAATCTAAACTTAATATCTAAGGTTGTGTCTTCTGGGCACAAAACAATTCTTGAACATCATCATTTCAATATTGCATTTAATAATGTTAGCATATTTATTGAGCAATATCTTATTGAATTTAGACTTGCATCATATACAATTAAATCTGGAAGATATGTAAATTTTTCTAAAGCTGGTTTTAACCTTCCTGATGAATTTACAGATTCACAAAAAGCAAAGATTAAATCTCACTACAAGGAAATGTTTAAAATCTATGACAAATTTGTAGAAGGTGGAATTCCTGTTGAAGATGCAAGATTTATCTTGCCATATGGACTTAAAACAAATATTTATATGAGCCTTAACGCAAGAGAACTTATTCATGTTATTTGCACAATGATTTACGGAAGAGGAAAACACTATAGTGAAGTTTTTGCATTAGGGCAACAACTCAAAAATCAATTTGATGAGAGATATCCAGGACTTATTGAAGCAAGTGCTAAATATTATACTGATGACCTTTCTTGTTGTTTAAATGTTAAAAATGAACCATGTGGAAAACCAGAATATGTTACCCACTCTGCTGAGCTTGTGTCTAGCACCGAAAATGCCTCAGAAAAACTTTCAGACTTTGCAAAATTTTGTGGATATGATAAATTTGATTTTAAAACAGCACTTAAAGACAATAAACTTTCTAAACTTTTAGAGCATTTTAACTATACATTTAAAGTTGAAAACTTTTCACTCATAGTTTTAAAGCACTACACTCGCCATAGAATGCAATCACTTTCAACCGCACCAATACATGTAATGGCAAATAGTAACAAATTTGTTATGCCTGAAAGCATAAGTGCTAACCCAGAATTTAAGGCAATTTTTGAAGCAGCAATAAAGAAAAATAGAAAACTTTATAACTTGCTTGTTTCAGAAAATCTTAATCCTTATTTAATGATTTATATCACACCACATGCAACCGCTATAAACTTTGTGTCTACACTAAATGCTAGAGAGCTTTTGCACTTTGTTAATCTTAGAACTTGCAACAGAGCTCAATGGGAAATTAGATATCTCGCAGAAAAAATGCTAAAACAACTCAAAAGTGCTGACAAGGACCTATTTGCTGGCTTTGGCCCAAGCTGCTATACTTTTGGCGTTTGTCCAGAGGGCAGGCTTTGCTGTGGAAAACAAGCTGAAATGAAAACAAAATATGACAATATGGAGTAACAATGGAAAATATTATTCTAGATGGAAAGGAAACATCTAAAAACATCATTGAAGAACTTAAACAAAAGTTAGAGAAAAACCCAACAAATAAGAAACTTGCAATTGTTTCAGTTGGTGACGACTATGGCTCTGCAGTTTATTGTAATATGAAGAAAAAGAAAGCTGAATATATTGGAATAGGCTGTGAAGTTTTTCATTTTGAAAATGAGGTAACTCAAGAAGAAGTTGAAAATAAAGTTAAAGAACTTGCTGGTGATGATAGCTTTGCCGGTATTATGATTCAACACCCACTCCCAAGACATATCAACGAGCAAAGATGTTTTAATTTAATTCCAGCTGAAAAGGACGTTGATGGACTTTCTGCTGAAAGCTTTGGACTTATTGCTCAAAGTGCTCCTATATTTGTTCCTGCAACTGCACTTGGAATTATGAAGCTATTTGAAAGCTATAATATTAATCTTGTTGGTGAAGAAGTTTTGATGATTGGAAAAAGCCAAATTGTTGGTCTTCCACTTGCAGTTATGCTTATGAAGGCTGGTGCAACCGTAACAGTTGCACACTCAAGAACAAGAGACCTACCTTCAATGATTAAAAATTTTAAAATCGTTATAGTTGCAATTGGCAAAGCTGAATTTGTTAAAGCTGACTGGTTTACTGAAGGCCAAATTATTGTTGACGCCGGTTATAACTCTGGAAATGTTGGAGATGTTGATCATGAGGCTTATGCAAAGGCTTCATATTACACACCAGTTCCTGGTGGTGTTGGCCCTATGACAATCGCATCTCTTATGAGTCAAACTGTTCAAGCCATTGAAAATAATAAGTAACATAATGTTTGCTTCTTCATAAAATATTAAAAAACAGATATTTCGTCTGTTTTTTTTATTTTTCCTAAAAATTCCTAATTGGAAATATCTAAAATAAATAATATAATTTAAAATTAATTATAACATTAAGGAGCAAAAATTATGACAGCCAACTTTGTTTATGCAGTAAGCAATATATACAATAGTTCAAATGAAAAACATGAAATAAAACTATCGCCAGAAGCAATATCAGAAGTAGATTCTTTTAATATAGAAGATTATAGAATTCCAAGCAATGCCTCTGCAATAATTTTGTTTAAAAACAAAATTACAGGAAGAGATAGTAATGGCACTCCAATTATTGAAGAGTTTGCTCCAACTGATATTAAGCAATATGTAATAACAAAAGAAGATTTTCTTACTCTTCCAAAACTTTACGCAAGATACTCTGTTGCAAAGGATTTAATTGAAGGAGTTGTTGGAGCATATGTTCTAAGAGATGACACTTTATTTGTTATGACAGAAAAAATGAAAAATCTATTTACTCCAATTTTAGAGAGCAGTTTAGATAAAAACGGCTTTATTACTTCAAAATGCAAATTATAATCTCAATATTTCAAGCAATAAAAAATAGCATGACATCATGCTATTTTTTTATTCTGCTGTTTTGCATTTGCACTCTTCAATATATGGAATATTCATTTCACTAATCAACTGATGCAAATATGATGCTCTTTCTTCATAACCTAAATCCAGTTCTGGTTCCTTTTTTATTTCTTCAATAAACTGAATAAACTTTGGGTGTTTTGCAAGCCTCTTAATTATATTTGCTCTACTATTTTCATCTTTAAGATTTTTTCGATACATAACAAAATCTTCATATGTTTCCTGCCAATCTTTTGGATAAATCTCTGAGCCATCATTTGAAATTGCTCTGCCGCCAAACCATGCAACGCTAACTTTTTCAAGCAAATCTTCCCTACCCATTTCAATTAGTGCATTCAACGAAGCAACCATCGACCAAATAGGAAACTCTTTTTGCATCCATTTTGGAGATTTGGTTTTGTGTTTAGAATTATATGCTTCCTGAACATCAAAAGCATAATTACAGAAAGTATGCTTTCTTACATTTAATGGAAATAGTGTAACTGAGTCAACGCCATAACCATTTTCTGAATATGGTGTGAGTGCCTGAACAATGCTATTCGCACTTTGCTCAATCTGTTCTCTGCCCGACAAAAATGGAAGCGTCGCCATAACATTAACTTCAACTTCTATTCCATTTTGATGCAGAAGCTCAACAGATTTTTTATAGGTATCATCATCAATATGCTTAAATAAAAGCGTATCTCTAAGTTCTGAGTTTGCAGTTTCAAAGCCAAGCTCAATAACAAAAGTTCCAATTTCTGGGTGGCTCTTTTTAAATTCTATTAAATTTTCTATAGCCTCAGAAGCAACATATTTTCCATTTTCATCATAAGAGCCAAGTGTCTGATAGTGTGTTTCAAAACTAACACTCTCAATGGTTTTAACTTCTTCTAAAATCTCATCAAGTTTTTCAAAAACAACATCTAAGCAATCTGCAGGAAATTCATTTGAATCTAAAATTGATCCAACGGAGTCTAGCAAAATTACATATATATCATTCCCTTCACTATGCTTTTTAAGAAGAGCAACTTTAAATTTGTCCATTTCTTCAGCTACTATTTTTGGAGTAAGCTTAACATCACTTGCTCCATATGAGCAAAAACAACATTGACCAATTTTGCAACCTGGCGACATAAATGAAATTTGCCCAAAATTATTCATAAAAAATTGATTTGACATTTTATTAACTGTTTTTTCTCCACCTCTCATAACCTCTGCAGTTGAGATTGTGGTGTTAACCTCAGTTCCCTTGATTTTCCTGCTTAATGAATATAAATCCGCTAAAATTTCATTATTTGGCAATGCATTTTGATTTTTTCTTATACTCTTCCAATCCATAATTTTCTCCCTTTTATTTTAAAATTATTTCTTCTAAAGATTTTTTCTTTGCTCTAGGCAAAACCTTGTCTTCATAACCAAAACAAAGTGTTGATATAAACATTTTTCCTTCCGCAAACATCTCTTCAAGTTCTTCTCTTATTGCAATAGCATCATATATCCAAAGAGATCCAATTCCAAGTTCTGTTGCCCTGAGAAGAGCATTTTGTATAGCAGCACCCATTGAAAAATAATATGGTTCAATACTAAGCCCAAGGTTTGTTATTTCCTTATAATCCATAAACACAAGCACAACCTTGCTAGACTCTTTCAAAATTCTAATAGTGGCAAATCCAGTTTCTTCAGAATTTTCTTTCTTCAATCTTTCTTCAAAAATGCTAATAAATTTTTCTTTTTCATATTCGCTCAAAATTCTGAAACGCCATGGCTGTCTATTTTTTGCAGATGGTGCAAGCCTTGCACTGTCCAAAATTTTCAAAATATCTTCATTTGAAACCTCTTTGTCATTAAAAGAACGTACGCTTTTTCTTTTTTCAATAATATCCTTGCAATTATCCATCTTTGCACCTCATTCATATTTTAATATATTATTTTACTTTTGTAAATAGAAAGCCAAAAATAAGCACTAAAATCAAACTAAAGAGCTAAATTTATACCAAATCCCAATAATAATTTTTATTTATACCTATTGACTTTAAAATTATTTCTGTTTATAATATGCTGTGTTTACGGAGAAAAATTTTTATGCAATTTTCTAATATAAATTATAACCTATATAAAAGTTTTTTGGTTGTTTTTGAAACAAGAAACATTTCAAAAGCGGCTGAGCTATTATATATCTCTCAACCTGCTGTCAGCCACAATATTAAAGAACTTGAAAAACAACTTGGCATTCAGCTTTTCTATAAAAAAGCCAACGGAATGAACGCAACAAGCGAAGCTGAAATTCTTTATAAATATATCTCAAGTGCTTTCAACTCTATTTGGAAGGGAGAACTCACAATTTCTGATATGGCAGAGCTTAAAACTGGCATTGTTAAGATTGGAATTCCTTCATATTTATCTGTTTTATATTTATCAGATATAATAACAGAATTTAGAAAGTTTCACCCAAATATTAAAATAGAAATTGTGAGCAAACCAACATTAGACCTTACTAATATGCTTCAAACACAAAATATTGACGTTTTAATAGACAGTCAGCCAATTGCAATTGAAAAAGGAAAAACTGAAGTTAAATATCTAAAATCATTTTCACATTGTTTTATAACAACAAATAAATTTTATGTAGATAAAAGAGTTGGTGTTGACACAATAAATTCTATGCCTCTTATAATTTCTTCAAATTCTTCTGAAGAAATTAAGCAACTAAAAGCCTGTGTATCTGACTTAAAAATAAATCCAATAATTGAAGCTTGGACAGCTGAATCGGTCTTGAAACTTGTTAAAAAAGAAAATGGTATTGGATATATTCAAGAAGACTATGTTAAAGAGGAAATTGAAAATGGTTCTCTCAAAAAATTTGATATAAACTTTACTCTTCCAAAACTCGATATTTATTGCGGATATATAACAGATACTCTTGCCTATGCATCTAAAAAATTCATAGAATGGATTATATCAAAGGGTTAGCTTTTGCTAATTCTTTTTTTATTTTGTAAAATTTGTTTTTTATTTTCAAAAATTTTATGATATTATAATATTGAG
>CATLBG010000069.1 GCA_949878595.1 uncultured Clostridia bacterium | reverse complement strand
CCCCCCCCCCGATAAATTTCAAGTGGTTTGACTCTTTTTTATTAGGTTTTCTGCGTTTTTGCATACTTTTATATCTTAATTATAATATATTTTCTTTATATAAGGGATTATATTGCGTTTTCGCTTTTTTTTAAAACTAAAATACTTCCACACTTTTTGACTAAAAATTTTTAGCATAAAAAAGCACAGATAAACTGTGCTCATTTTTTATAGTTTTTCTAATTTAATAATAAATTCTGACTTATAGTCTAAAGTAAGTTTTGTGTTTGGCTCAGGATTCTCAGACAAGATATATTTTGCAATAAGTGTTTCTATCTCATGTTGAATAAATCTTTTAAGGGGTCTTGCACCAAAGTTTGCATCATAACCTTGCTCAACAATCTGCTCCTTCGCATTGTCAGTTACAACTAATTGAAGTTGTTTCTCGGCTAATCTTTTTGATAGACTCTGAAGAAGCAAATCAATAATAGCAATTGTTTGCTTTTTTGTGAGTGGATTAAACATTATAATCTCATCTAACCTATTTAAAAGTTCTGGTCTGAAAGACTGTTTTAAAAGACTATGAACTTCATTAGTCGCCTCAGCAGAAACTGAACCATCTGAGCTTATGCCATCTAAAATAATATTTGCACCAAGATTTGATGTTAAAATTATTATTGTGTTTTTAAAATCAACTGTTCTACCCTGACTGTCAGTTATTCTTCCATCATCTAGCATTTGCAAAAGAATGTTAAACACATCTGGGTGTGCCTTTTCAATTTCATCAAAAAGCACAACTGAATATGGGTGTCTGCGAACTGCTTCTGTGAGTTGTCCACCTTCATCATAGCCCACATAACCTGGAGGTGCACCAATTAGCCTAGAAACAGAAAACTTTTCCATATATTCACTCATATCTATTCTGACAATATTCTTTTCATCATCAAATAGAGCCTCAGCGAGTGCTTTTGAAAGCTCTGTTTTTCCAACACCAGTTGGACCTAAAAATAAGAAAGAACCAATTGGCTTGCTTTGATCTGCAATGCCTGCTTTATTTCTAAGAATTGCCTCAGCAACTTTTGTGACTGCAACATCTTGTCCAATCACTCGCTTATGCAAAACCCCGTCTAAGTGTAAAACTTTTTCCTTTTCACTGCTACTGAGTTTTGAAATTGGAATGCCTGTCCAACGAGAAACAATTTTTGAAATCTCTTCTTCAGTAACCTTATTTCTAAGCAAATTATTCACTGAGTTTTTTTCATAAACTTTTTCTTCAGCTTCAAGCTGTTTTTCAAGATTTGGCAATGTGCTATAAGACAGTTCTGCCGCCTTATTTAAGTCATACTCTTTTTTTGCTCTTTCAATATCGGACTTTGTCTTTTCAATTTGTTCTTTTAATTTGTTTATGTTTTCAATGACCTGCTTTTCATTTTTCCACTTTGCTGTCATTTGATCATACTTTTCTTTTTGAATTGAAATTTCTTTTTGGATTTTTTCAAGTCTAGATTTAGATATATTATCTGTTTCTTTTTTTAGTCCTGTTTCTTCAATTTGAAGAGCTATAATCTTTCTGTTAATTTCGTCCATTTCAGTTGGCATGGAGTCAATTTCTGTTTTGATAGTTGCACATGCCTCATCAACAAGATCAATTGCCTTATCTGGCAAAAATCTATCAGTTATATATCTATTTGAAAGCGTGGCAGCAGCAACAAGTGAACTATCTGCAATTTTTACACCATGAAAAACTTCAAATCTTTCTTTTATTCCACGAAGAATTGTGATGGTATCTTCTACTGTTGGCTCCTCAACCATAACAGTTTGAAAACGTCTCTCCAACGCTGGATCTTTTTCAATATACTTTCTATATTCATCTAGTGTTGTTGCACCTATGCAATGAAGTTCTCCGCGTGCAAGCATTGGCTTTAATATGTTGCCTGCGTCCATGGCTCCATCTGTTTTGCCTGCACCAACAATAAGATGAAGTTCATCAATAAACAGAATAATTTTTCCTTCGCTCTTTTTAACTTCTCCAAGCACAGCTTTGAGCCTTTCTTCAAACTCACCTCTATATTTTGCACCAGCAACTAAACTTCCCATATCCAATGCAAACACTTCATGATTTTTTAGAGAACTTGGAACATCACCTGCAACAATTCTTTGAGCAAGACCCTCTGCGATTGCAGTTTTTCCAACTCCAGCTTCACCAATCAAAACTGGATTATTTTTTGTTTTGCGTGACAAAATTCTGATTACATTTCTAATTTCGTCATCTCTGCCAATGACAGGATCTAGTTTGCCGGTTCTAACGCTATCAGTGAGCATTTGACCATATTTTTTTAGCACATTATATGTATCCTCTGGATTCTCAGAAGATACCCTTTGGTTTCCTCTAATCTCTCTGAGCAACTTTAAAAATTTGTCTTTAGTTATGCTAAATTTTTCAAAGGTGTCTTTAACTGCTCTGTTTGGTTTTGCAAGTAAACCAAGCATTAAATGCTCAACAGACACATAGTCATCTTGCATTGCCTTTGCCTGTTTTTCGGCTTCAATTAATGCACTATTTAAATCACTTTCCATATAAACATTTGTTTGCCCAGAAACCTTTGAAAGTCTGCTAATCTTTTGGTTGAGCTCTTCAAGAATTGTTTCAAGATCTACGCCCATTGCTTTCATAATTTCTGAAATAAGCCCTTCTTCTTGAGCAATTAAACTAAATAACAAATGCTCCTCTGTTATTTCACTATTGCCATTTTCTTTAGCTATATTTTGGGAAGTAATAAATGCTTCCTGTGATTTTTTTGTCCATTTTTCAAAATCCATATTTTTCCTCCCAATAAAAAATCTTGTTCAAAAGAAATTTTTCCAAAGCTTGCAATTCTAATTCAAGCTCATTTATAGAAAAATTATTCTCCTAAACAAGAAATAATATACCACTGATTTTTAGCACTGTCAAGTAAAGAGTGCTAAAATTTTATATTTTTATTTATCATTTAACTAAGACCAATAAGTTCATCTGCTGAGATACCAAAATAATTTGAGAGCACAATTATGTTATCACTACCAATGTCATTTATGCCATTCTCCCATCTTGAAAGTGTTGCAATGCTTATGCCAAGTTCTTCACTTAACTCTTGCAAAGTTAAACCTTTTTCTATTCTTAATCTTTTTAAATTTTCACTAAATTTTCTCATATGCTTTTCCTTTGAAAATTAATCTTCTCTTCCAATCATATAATCTGCTGTCACTCCAAAAACATCACAAATGGCGTCTAGTTTATCAATTGTTGGAAGCATACTTAAGCTTTCCCATCTTATTATTGTGCTGTCACTAACACCAACCATTTTTGATAAATCTGTTGCTGATAAATTCTTTTCAATTCTCAGCTCCTTTAATCTTTCTCCAAATTTTATCATATGTAAATCCCCCTTGGCTTTAGTATATGCGAAAACGCAAGTTTTTAATCAAACTCGGCGAAAACGCAGGAGATTTATATTGAAATACACAGAAAATTTTCTTGTGAGTTTTTTATATATACATTTTTATATTAACAATAAAAAAATAAGGTATTATGCGTAACATAACACCTGAAAAACACAGCATTTATAAGAATTTTTAAAACAATAAAAAACCAGCAACATTGCTGGTTTTTTATTATTATTTATCTAAACAATTATCTAAATCTTTTATTATTTGCTCTTTGTTCATCTTCTGACCAATAAACACAAGCTTAACCATTCGGTCACCAACCTTTTCGTCCCAATCTTTTTTGATGTCTGGGTTTTGTTTAATAAATTCTTTCTTTTCTGCTTCTGGAAGTGTATCAATCCAAACATCAGCTTGATAAGAATTTTTTTGTGGACCAGCTTGCTCAAAAATATACATATTGTCATTGTCGTTTGAATACCACATGATGCCTTTTGTTCTAATAATATTCTTTGGCATTTTGTTTAGGAATGCTCTAAATTTTGATTGAACTATTGGGCGTCTTCTATAGTATACAAATGAACCAATTCCATATTCTTCTGTTTCACCTTCTCCGTGGTGATGATGGTGATGGTGTCCATGATGCTCATGTTCTTCATCTTCATGGTGATGGTGATGCTCGTGCTCATCTTCATCTTTGTGGTGATGATGTTCGTGCTCATCTTCATCTTCAACATCTTTGCCAAGCTCTTTCATCCATCCTGCTGATGCACAAGCTTTGTCAAAGTCAAAAGAGTTTGTTCCCATAATCTTTCCAACTGGAACTTTTCCAAACTCAGCCTCTATTATTTCTGCTTCTGGTTGAAGTTTTTTTATGACAGCTTTAACTCTATTTTTTTCTTCTTCTGTTACTTGGTCTACTTTGTTAAGTATTATTTTTGTGCAAAATTCAATTTGTTGAATGATAAGATTTTCAATATCTTCATCTTCAATGTTTTCATTTAAAAGGTTTTCACCATCGCCAAATTCTTTTGCCAAACGAAGAGTGTCTACAACAGAAACAACGTTATCTAATCTGCAAATGCTTGGAAGATTATATTCTTCACTTGCATCTGAAACTAGTGTGATTGATTGAACAATTGGAATGGGCTCGCATATGCCTGATGCCTCAATCAAAATATAATCAAATTTATTTGATGCAACAAGCTGTGCAATCTGTTTCATAAGGTCCTGTGAAAGTGTGCAACAAATGCAACCATTTTGAAGAGGAACTAAACTATCATCTTTTTGAGACACAACATTCTCTGCCCCAATTAAACTCGCATCAATATTGACCTCGCCAATATCATTTACGATAACTGCTACTTTATAATTTTCTTTATTGTTTAACACATGATTAAGCAGTGTTGTTTTCCCTGCTCCAAGATAACCTGTGAGCAATGTTATTGGTATTACTTTTCTCATAAATTTTTCTCCTTATTATGCCAAATATATTATATAACTATTTTTTAAGTTTTCAAACAAAAATTGCAATAAATAAAATTTAGTTTCTTTTAACTAAAATAAAAAACAAAGCAAAATTCGCCTTGCTTTTTGTTTTATAATAAAAAACAAATGCCTTAAACAGCATTTGTTTTCTTTTTCTTATTTGATGGTTTTTCTTCAAGCTTTCTAAGCTCTTCAATTGCACGAGCTAAGATTGTTGTTACTTTTTTGGTGTCTCCTGTGCAAATTGTGTCAATGTTGCTCAATTTCTTTTGAAGAATTTCCCTGCCGAGATCTGTGATATTATAAAATATTTCTCTTTTATTGATTTTATCTTTGTGACTTTCAATATAGCCATCTTTAATCATCTTTTTAGCTAAGATTGCAAGATTTGATTTTGCAATATTGAGTTCCATAATAAGTTCACGAGGCGTAACAGTATCCTTTTTATCTAAGATATAAAGAATTTGGTGCATATTACTAAAAATGCCCGCTTCTTCGCCTTTCCCCTCAGCAATACGGTCTGCAATTAGTTTAATTTCTACTATTGATTTTGAAAATAAATTGGTTTCATTTGTGTTTATCTGTTTCATAGCCTACATTATAATTATATAACAATTTTTGTCAACCCCATTTTAAAAAAAAATTATGAAAACATATCAAAAGCCTCTTTTCTTTTGACTCTTTCCATAGATTTTTCCTGCGTTTTTAGCCAAAAACTTTTTTGGAAAAATTTTGCTTAAAAAGTCTAAAAACTTATTAAACCCACCTGTTACAATAGTATTTTTACGCCTTTTTAGTGCTCTTAAAGACGTTTTTGCCACCTTTTTTGTATCTGTACAAGAAAGTTTTCCTCCAAGCCCCATAGACTTTATAGATTCTTTCATTGCGTCTGATGTTGCCATTCCTCCAGGTAAAACAGTGGTAAAAGTTACTTTTTGACCCTTAAACTCAATAGAAAGAGATGTCATTATACTAACTAAAAATGATTTTGTGGCTGCATAAACCGCCATATGTGGAATTGGATAACTTGCTGCAACACTTGCAATTGTCAAAACTTCAAAAAGTTCTTGCTTATTTCTTATTCTGAGAAATTTTTTTGTTAAATCTAATGTGCCAATGCAGTTAACCTCTATAACATTTGCAATTTCTGCATCAGAACTCTTTTCTACGTCACCCTCTAAAATTACACCTGCATTATTTATTA
>CATLBG010000068.1 GCA_949878595.1 uncultured Clostridia bacterium | reverse complement strand
AATCAACTTTTAAACTTTAAGCCTTTATATACTTTCACAATAAACTTGAATATAAAAACTTTGCATTTTTGCATATTTTTATTAATTTTGCACTATTTTTAAGCCAATTTTGCGTTTTTTATTAAAATTTCATTTTTAAAAAAGCTTTTCTATTCTATCTCTATATGTTACAACTGGAACAAAAACACCGTCATCAATCAACTTTAAAATTTCATATTTGCTTAAAAATTTAGGGTTTAAATTTTTACCTTCTTCAATCTCAATATCTTCAATTGAAATATCATTCATTTCAACCATATAAACATAGGTATGTTCTGGATAAATAATTCCATTGCCATAATCAACTCTAGACATGAATATTAGCTGTGGATTCCTATCTTTTATATCAAGTCCAGACTCTTCTTTAACTTCTCTTATTGCAGAATCTAGTGGATCATCATAACCATTTATTCCACCACCTATCATTTCAAAAAAACCTGGAAATGTTCTCTTTGTTTCAGAACGTTGAAAAATTAAGTATTTCCCTTTTACCTTTATCCAAATATGAACACCGAGTTCATATTCATCTTTTGAAAGTGGAGTATATCTTGGAACAATTTTATTTAATGGTTTAAAGTTTTTGTCATATAAAACCCACATTTCATTATCAAGCATTTTTCTCTCCTTTATTTTATGATAATAATCTTTCTACTCTCAAATATAATTAAATATAAAATATTTGCAAGAGATTTTCATGAATAGACTATTTAATTTTTCAAAGTAATTAACCCACTTAATTTAATTTTAGTTAAATCTAAAATATTTAAATATAAAAGGAACATTTTTAATATTATGTTCATATCTTGTAGTAGGGGCATTTGCCCCAAAGCGAGGTATAACAAATGACAAAAAAATCAAACAATAACTGTTGCTGCAAAAGCAGCTGCTCAACTAAACCTTCATGCAATAACATTAAGGTATATGGCGAGAAATATAATACTGAAACTCAAGTTATAGACCTAGCCACCGAAGACACATTGAACAACTAGCATTAAACAGCAATGGTCCATCATTAAATGTTGACATGCAAACTAATGAGATGGTTATCACAAAAGCTGGTGTCTATGAACTATACTATAATATTAACGTTTTTGGAACCAGCAGAACATATAAAGCCACAATACTCAAAAATAATACTGAAGTTGAAACAACCACAACTTCTGTAACCGCAACCGAATCAGCTAGTGGAAGTTTCATTTCTAATTTAAGTGCTAAAACATTTGTTTCATTATATGTTGGTGACACTATTGGTCTTGCACTTTCAACTAATAACCCTAGGACAGTCACTGTTGGCATTTATGCAAACTGTGCTCTATCTGTAAAAAAATTATAAAATATTCAATTTTAATTTTTAATAAAAATCCACGAATTTCTTCGTGAATTTTTTATTACTTTAAATAACCTTTGCAGATGTGTATGTGAATTTTGGTGTATGTTTTCTATAAAAAAGTCGTTTTATGATTTGCACTTTTGATTTCGCGAAAATCAGATTTGGTGCTGATGACAGGACTTGAACACTTTTCTGTTTCGGCTCTCTACCGAACCGCCGAACCAAGCACACGCATCTTCACTCATCTTTTTGGCTAAAATGCCCCAATCAGAACCACTGATGAGCCACCTCTATCAGGAACCTGCTTGTGCCCTTTTATCTCAAAAATCTAAGCAAATCTGCTATTCTCCGTTTTCTCGCATAGTCTTTTTACTTTATATAAATTTATCGTCACGGAAATCTTGTTTAGTCAAGTCTGCCCTCAGGCAAAAAATTCTTATGCACCTAATGTGCATATGAATTTTTGGTGCTGATGACAGGACTTGAACCTGCATGAGATTGCTCTCACAAGGACCTGAACCTTGTGCGTCTGCCATTTCGCCACATCAGCATACTATTTTTGTATAGGATATTTTTAATATCCACATAACTATTATATAGTTAACGTATCTAAAAATCAATAAATTTAATTTAATAATTTCCTCAGAAATTTCAACAAAATTAGATTTTTTATTGACACCCTACTTTTTTTGTGCTAACATAATGGAGTGAAATTTGCATGCGGGTGTAGCTCAATGGTAGAGCGTCAGCCTTCCAAGCTGGTTGCGAGGGTCCGATTCCCTTCACCCGCTCCAAATTATTTTCACATGTGTCTTTAGCTCAGCTGGATAGAGCATCGCCCTTCTAAGGCGAGGGTCGGGGGTTCGAATCCCTCAAGACACACCAGTTTATGGTGGGTATAGCGCAGTTGGTTAGAGCGCAAGATTGTGGATCTTGAGGTCGTGGGTTCAAATCCCACTTCCCACCCCACACTTTATATTGGGGTATAGCCAAGCGGTAAGGCAACAGACTTTGACTCTGTCATTCGTTGGTTCGAATCCAGCTACCCCAGCCAATTTAATTTTGGGCTAGCTACCCTAAAACATTGGGGTGTCGCCAAGTGGTAAGGCATGGGACTCTGACTCCCACATTCGAGGGTTCGAAACCTTCCACCCCAGCCAAAATTTAAAACCTACAAAAATTTACAAAAAACACTTGCAAAAACTCATAATTTAATTATAATGTAAATGTTAGCGGTTTTGAGGTAACAAAAAACTTAATATGGTTCATTAGCTCAGATGGTAGAGCACTTGACTTTTAATCAAGTTGTCCCGGGTTCGACTCCCGGATGAGCCACCAGTTAAAAACACCTTTCCCATTATGGTTAAGGTGTTTTTGTTTGCTAAAAAATTAAACTTATATTATACTTTTGCTTAGGAGTAAATATGAAAAATATTTTGATTGATGTTGATGACACATTAACTGATTTTTTATATAAGAGAAACAATTTAATAAAAAAATATATAAAAGATAATAAATTACCTTATAAAATTATAGATATTAATTGCACAAAATCCGCAAAAGTTGCTAATTGGCCACTAGATTCTTGCATAAAATTTTGGCATGATATTGGAACAGAAGAACAATTAAACTGCAAACCACAGAAAAATTGTGCAAAAGTTATTAAAAATTTGAAAAACAATGGATACAAAATAATAATAGTTTCAGCTAGACCTGATATATATTATGAGGCATACAAATATACAAAAGCTTGGCTTGATAAACAAAAAATCTATTTTGATGTTCTTATAATTGGTCAGCAAGACAAAAAATCAGCAATGCTAAACAATAATATAGATATTGTTATTGATGACTCTATATCAACAATAACTTCAGCAAGCGAATTAAATTTAAAATCATTTTTATTCACTACTGAAGAAAACAAGAATTTTGTTTTACCAGAAAATTGCATTAGAGTTAGTGATTGGAAGCAAATTGAAAAGTTAATTTTTAAACAATAAAATCTATACTCAAATTATTTTAAAGTTTAAAAATTTTATGTTATAATAAATTTATGGAGGAATTGATATGATTGAAAGCATCGCACAAAAAGGTGAACAAGTTAAAGGATTTTATTCACCAGCAAAGAAAATAGATTTAGGAAATTGCTATTTAATATTTGTTTCAGGAATTCAAGCAAGCGACACAAAACAAGATATTGCACATCAAACACATGAAGTTTTTAATGTTATTGGAAGCATTTTAGAAAATGCTGGTGCAACTTTTGATGATGTGGTTAAAGCCGTAATTTATGTAACTGATATGAAAGATTTTGATGTAGTTTCTAAAATTAGAGCAGATTACTTTAAAAATTCAAAACCTTCTTCTACCCTAGTTGAAGTTAACAGAATGGTTAATGATGGTGCAAAAATAGAGATAGAATTGACTGCTGTTTTGAAAAAATAAAATTTATTGGAAAGTATTATGAAAAATTTTGAACTTATTGATGAACTTAAAAAATATAAGCCATTTGATGAAAAAGAAACTGAATATTTAAAAACTTATATTGATTTTTTGGAAAATGGTGAAAATCAATTTTCTAGAACTAATTTAGAAAGACATATTGTTGCTGATGCCTTTTTATTTAATGAGAGTTTAGATAAAATTTTGTTAACACATCACAAGGCTCTTGGATTTTGGCTTCCCTTTGGTGGACACTCTGATGGTGAATCCAACTCGCTTAATGTTGCATTAAGAGAAGTTATAGAAGAATCAGGAATAACCAATATTGATACTCTTGATGGAAAAATACTTGATATTGATATACATACCATTCCTAATAATCCATTTAAAAGTGAACCAGAGCATAAACACTATGATGTTAGGTTTGTTTTTACAACTCCAGAAGAAAATTTTGTGGTATCTGATGAAAGCGATACTTTAAAGTGGTTTGATTATAAGGAATTTAAAGCTTTGCTGAGAAATAGTTCTTATTATTCTGGAACTGAAAGAATTTTACCTAAATTAGACAAATTTATTGAAAAACAAAAAAATAACTTAAAAACAATTTAAGAGGTTCTCACCTCTTTTTTTATCCCCCATTCTGCTGAATAATCATTATCATCTTTCAATCAACTCCTATAACAAAATTTCAATATTGACTTTGATAGCCTAATTTGGTAAAATAAAGTTAGGAAGTAAAACAAATTGAAAAGAGTTATTAGTCACTTTTTAAAAACACCTGAAGAAATTGAAAAGGTTAAAGAAAAAGGTAAAGCATATGTTTCACCTGATGCTTATGCTTTTAATGCCGCAAAAGAAGTTGTGGGAAAAGTTGCATCTGATACTTCACCAGAAGATTACATTTTAAGTTTTGGTTCTATTGAAAATATAAAGAAGAAAGGCCTAATTTATTTTCAATTTGATAATAATGAGGAAAAAAATGTTTTCTATCAACACAATAATGTAAATGCCCCAATTTATCAAACTTGTTGGATTGGAGAATTTGTTGATACACAAAATGTTGAGGGCCGATTTAAAAATGGCATGGAATTATCAAAAAATATTAGACTTTGCGGATATAGAGGTGTAGTTATACTTCAAAATGGAGCAATTTGTTTTGTGCACAACTATGATAATCGCAGTGGCTTCGTTTTTAGTGACCAAGACATAAAAGATATTTTTGAAAAAGTAAGCAAAATTGAAAAAAACTAAAATTAAACTTTAGACTTTATAAAATTGACTAGACACAATTAAAAATATTTTCCTTAATATTAAAAATAATAAATTATGAAAGAAGCAGAAGTTCAACTAAAACGAAGTGAATTGCAAAATCGTCTAGATAAATTGCTTGTGGAGTTAAATCCAAAGCAAGACCTTTTTCCATGTTTTTCTAAAACACAGGCTGTTATTTTTAATCAATTTTTGAATAGAAATGAAAGATCTTCTTTTTCTATCTGCACTGGAATTGGACTTTCTGCAACAAATGTTATTAAAGAATCAGAAAAAATTCTTGACATCGCACAAGTACAGTTTTCAAGAAAACAAGAAATTGAATATTTACTTAAACACTATGGCGGCAGAGAGTCTATTGAATCTATGGCTAATGCATTGCCAAATAACTATCGTATCATAATATTAAACTATATGCTTACTCAAAATCCAAACAGAGAAAAACTTAAGCAGGAATTAGGCATAACATATGATAAAATTGATAGTTATGAATTTGAAGCAATAGATTTGTTAGATAAAATGTATCCTAAAAAACTTGAAATAGACAAGCTTGTGGAACAAGCAGGCGGAAAAGATTATATTTTTAATGTTTATGCAAATTCTCTCACTGAAACACAGCGTGCCATTTTAATAGATTTAACATTATCATATCTACCACTAAACCCTAAACAAATATCTAAAAACCTGCATATTGATGAAAATGAAATTATTAATGAGAATAATTTTTTACTTGAAGACTTGAATAAGAAGATTAATATAAATAATCAACTACTTAAGGCTCTGCAAAACCTAAGCATAAGTGGACTTAAATTAAACATTTCTGCAAATAAACTTAGAAAAATTTTATCCTCAATGCCTACTATTCATCAAGATTTTGCTGAAGCATATTTTGGTGATGGAAAGTCTTTAAATCAAATTTCAAGAGAAACAGGACTTAGTCTTGGAACTATTTCTTCAAGAAAAAAACATTTCTTTGAAATTTTTTATGAACTTTCATTGTAAGATGAAAATAATTTTATTGTTAACTCCAATGCAAAAACTTT
>CATLBG010000067.1 GCA_949878595.1 uncultured Clostridia bacterium | reverse complement strand
TTTATGTTTGGTTTATCTAAAAAAGAGAAAAAAGGTTATAGTGAGGCTGAAAAAATCAAAAAAGAAAAGGGGACTAACGAAAAGGCTAACAAGTTAAATAGAAGTGAAAGCGACCTCAGAATTGTTTGTCTTTCAAATTATGCAGACAGAATTGACAATGTTAATGCTGAAATTAATGCTCAACTAAAAACAAAGAATGTGGACTATGTTATTCATATTAATCCTGTTAAGTTTAGTAATGGTGAGGGCAAAGTTAAGCTTGAGGACACTGTTAGAGGCAAAGATGTTTATATTATTTCTGATGTTTCTAACTATAGCATAACTTATAAAATGTATGGCTTTGAAAATCACATGAGCCCTGATGAACATTTTCAAGATATAATTAGAACAATTTCTGCTATGGCAGGCAAGGCAAAGAGAATCACTTTGATTATGCCTCTTTTATACTCTTCTAGGCAACATCGCAGACAGGGCAGAGAATCACTTGATTGTGCAATGTCTCTAAGACAACTTGAAAATCTTGGAATTAATTCAATTATTACTTTTGATGTTCATGACCCTAACATTCAAAATGTTACGCCAACTGCAAGTTTCGATTCAATTTTTCCACTATACCCAGTTTTAAAGCAATTTGTTTTAGAAAACAAATCAATAATTAATTCTGAGAAAATGGTTGTAATTAGTCCAGATAATGGTGCGATGGCAAGAGCTATTGCATATGCAAGCATGCTTAAACTTAATGTTGGAATGTTTTATAAACGCAGAGATTACACTAAAATAGTTAACGGAAAAAACCCTATTATTGCACATGAATACAATGGGCCAGATGTTGCTGATAAAGATGTTTTGATTGTTGACGATATGATTGCATCTGGCGAAAGCTTAGTTGATGTTGCAAGAGAGCTCAAGGCTCGTGGTGCAAAAAATGTTATTGCAGTTTGTTCTTTTGCTTTCTTCACAGAAGGTTTAGAAAAGTTTGATGGCTATGTTAAAGAAGGATTAATAAAACAAATATATTGCACAAATGCAAGCTATGTTTCAGATGAAATGAAAAAAAGAGAATGGCTTAAAATCGTTGAAATAGAAAAATTTGTTGCAAAATTAATTAGCACACTTCATAATGACGAAAGCTTAAGCCCTCTTATCAACTCTAATGAAAAAATAAAAGACTTGATTAAAGGTATATAGATTTGTATAAAAAGACAAAACTTAGTTTTGTCTTTTTTTATTTGTAGAAATTAATCAATGTGGTATAATAAATTTGAGAGGGAAATATGAAAGTTATATTTAATCCAGATGAAGAAATGGTTAAAACTATAAAAGAGGGGCTTGAAGCTAAGGGTGGATATTGCCCATGCAAGGTTGGTAAAAAACCAGAAAATAAGTGTATGTGTGAAGAATTTCGTGGACAAATCAAAGACCCTAATTTTGAAGGATTTTGTCATTGTAAATTATATTATAAATATAAATAAACGGAGCAAATAATAGATTTTGGTATAGACATTTTTATTTTTGTTTGGTATAATTAACATTAATTTTTTACAAAGGATAAAATAGATCATGAAAGGAAAAAAATTAACAAGAGCAAGAAAAATTACTTATGTTTGTCACTGGGTTTTAATGGGTTTAATTTTGGCAATAAGTGTTGTTGGTTCAATTATAAATAAAGATGCATCAGTAAAATCTATTTATGTTTTTAATGCAGTTCAAGCATTTTTATTTTTGATTGTTTCATTTACGCCAACCATATTAAAGAAGTTGCAATTTGAAATTCCTGATGTTGTTTATATTGTATTTGTGTTATTTATGTCTGCTCATTTTTTCTTGGGTGAGATTTGTGGATTTTTTGCTAAGATTTCTTGGTGGGATTCATTGCTCCACACATTCTCAGGCTTTGTTTTAACATTTATAAGTTTTTCATTAATTTCACTTTTAAATCATAAGAACGAAAATTTTAAATTAAATATTTGGTTCACTGTTTTGTTTGCTTTTTCATTAACGATTGCAATAGGTGTTCTTTGGGAGATTATAGAATTTTTAGCAGACTTACTTTTTGGGTCTAATATGCAAAGAGCTTATCAATCAATTGCTGATGGTGGTGCGAGAGGTGAACCATTAATTGGACAAGCGGCACTCATGGATACAATGAAAGATTTAATCTTAGATTCAATTGGTTCGCTTTGTGCCTGTGCACTCTGTGTTGTTTTGCATAAAGTTAAAAATATTAGTATTGAAGACATGAATGTAATCAAGAGATTTAACTCAGTAAAAAAAGAACAGTTAAAGCAGCCACAAGAAGAAAAAGAAAATATAGTTAATAATAAAAATGAAATTGAAGTTAAAACTAATATTTCTCAGGAAATTAATGAAGGCAACAGTTTAGGGGTTCAAGATAAAGAAGAAATTAGTGAACCTGCATTAACTAAGAACAAAACTCAAAATAAATCAAAGAGCAAAAAATCAAAAATCACAAAGTAGATTGTGCTTTTTTTGAGCAAAAATTATTTTTTAACATAAAATAAATTATGCAAAAAAAAGTTATAGCTGTGGTTGGAGCAAAAGGCAAAATGGGTGCCTGTGTTTGCAAAAAACTGCAAAATTATTATAAAATTTTAGAAATAGACATTGATTTTCCCATAAAAAATGCAAAAAGTGCGAATTTAATTATTGATTTTGCATGTGCAGAATCTTCTGTTAATTCTGCAGAATTTTGCTGTGAAAATAATATACCACTAATAATTGGCTCTACTGGACAGAGTGAAGAGCAGATGTTAAAAATATATGACTATACAAAAAATATTCCAACTTTGATTTGTAAAAATTTTTCTGTTGGCATTTTTTTGCAAAAAAAATTATCTGAAATAATCTTAAGTTTGGTTGACCCTAGTATTACAATTTTAGAAAAACATCACATAGAAAAAAAGGATTGTCCAAGTGGAACAGCCATTGAACTTGAAAATTTTATTAAGAAAAAATATGATAGAGAAATTCCAATTTTGTCTGAAAGAGGCGGAAGGGAAATTGGAACTCATGATATAGATTTTTATTTTGGAAACGAATTAATTAGTGTCAAGCATCAGGCATTTTCAAGAGATGCCTTTGCTGACGGAGTTATGATTGCCGCTGAATTTATGTTAATGAAAAAGGAAAGTGGACAGTGTGATTTTATGGAAATTTTGGAAGAATATATAAAAAGCAAAAATTAAATTGTTACAACTTTGTAATATTTTAAAACTCTAAAAAAATATAGACGGCACAAAATAAATTTGTTATAATAAACTTAAGGAGAAAGGTTATGGAAAGTTTTTATTATAACAATCCCGTTAAAGTGTTTTTTGGAACTGACTCAGTTCATGAACTTGCTAAGGTCTTAAAAAAGTCTCACAAAAAAAATTTGATGCTTGTCTATGGTGAAAAGTCAATAAAATCTAATGGAGTTTATGATGAAATAGTTAACACTCTTCAGGGTTTCAACTTGATTGATTTTGGTGGTATTGCTGATCCAAAATATAAATATGTTTTGTCTGGTATTGATGTTGCTAAAAATAATAATGTTGAAGTTGTTATTGGAATTGGTGGTTGCACATGCATGGATATAGCTAAAATTATTGCATTTGGTGTTTTGCATGATGATTTAGAGGATTATTTAAGACTTGAAAAATCTCCTAAAAATGGTGATGCACTTCCACTTGTTATGATTCCAACCTATCCATCTGGAGGTTCAGAAATTAATAGTGCTAGTGAAGTTGACAATCTTCCAAATGGTGTTCATGGAAGTTTGTATGGAATTTATGCAGACTATGCTTGTCTTAATCCAGAATTTACATATTCTTTAAATGAGAAAAATACTGCTTTTGCAGCACTTGTAACTTTTATGCAGGCAAGTGTAAACTTTCTTGGTGGTTCAAGTGAGATTGCTGAAAGTTTTACAAAAGAAATTTTAAGAATAATTTTAGATAGCTTAAATAAGTGTTTAAAAAATCCAAAAGATTTTACAGCTCGTGGAAATCAAATGTGGGCTTCTGCAATGACAACAATGGGTCTTCTTAGTCTTGGCAAAGATAATTCTTGGGCGATGTCTGTTTATGAAGAAGTTGAACATTTCAGAAGACTTATGGGGCTTTCTTATAGAAAAACATTTACTATATTTTTTCCAAGATGGCTGCTTTCTCGTGCAAAATATCATGAAGAAGATGTTTATAAATATGTTCATGAAGTTTTGGGGATTGAAGATAAAAAAACTAAAAAAGACACAATCAAAGCAGGTTATAATAAGCTTATAAAAATGCTTGAAGAATATGGTGTTCCTGCATATTTTGATGAATATGAAAATATTCCATCAGATGAGGCTATTCAGGCAGATATTGATGAGTTTCCAAGCGATGAACTTACTGATGAAGATGTATTTAAAATGCTTAAAGATTGTTTGAAATAGAATTAATTGCAAATAAAAAAACAGCAGTTTTGCTGTTTTTTATTTTATCTTCTTTTGTGTTTTCCGCTATTTATTAGTGGAATGATTGATGTTAACCCTGCAAGCAAGCACATTATTCCTGCAACGGCTGCACCAGTTTCAATATTTTTTGTTATGGTTATTCCCTTGATGGCAAGTGAACTTTCACGAACCAAGAAAACTCCACTACAAAAGAAGAATATTCCAGCTATTGTGAGTAATATTAGAGGAATATAGTTTAATATGCTGCATTTTTTTAATCCTGAAGCTTTTAAAATAAGAATTACTATTGCAGCTAGAACAATGATATAAGTTAACAAGTTCATGAATGAAAATTTGAGGTTACCTTCACTTCCAAAAACTGCTTCAATGCCTGTGAAGTAGGCAGGTGTGAAGGTGATTTCCATCTTGCTAGATTTAGCACCAAGGCTAACTGATGTTACAAACATCATGCAAACAGCCACTATGCATAAACAGATTGCAGCAACATAATATAAGTTTTTTAAGTCATATTTTTTATTTATTTTTGTCATATAAGCTCCTATATTTTTATATGCCAAGATAGTTTAAAATGTGCTCACTAGCCTCTCTGCCAGAACGTGCTGCCCATGCAACAGTTCCTGTCTTTTTGAAAGTAGAAAGATCTCCTCCGGCAAAGACTTTTGGGTCAGAAGTTTCACAGTTTTCATTAATAATAATATTCCCATATTTGTTTAGTTCTAAACCAAGTGAGGAGGTGAGAGATTTTTCTGCATTTGAACCAATTGCCATAAAAACATAGTCCGCTAGAATGGTATAGTTGCTGCCCTCAATATTAACGGGTGATAGTCTTGAATCACATTCTTTTTGAACAAGGTTAGTTTTGATTAGTTCAATTGATTCAACTTTATCTTTTCCATTAATTTGAACAATGTTGTGTTGAAATAAAAAATCAACACCTTCAAATTTAGCGTCTTCAATCTCTTTGCGTTCTGCAGGCATTTCGTTTTCACTTCTGCGATATACAACATAAACTTTTTCTGCACCTTGTCTTTTTAGTGTTCTTGAAACGTCCATTGCAACATTTCCTCCACCTGAAACAATGGCAATTTTGCCTGAGAGTGGAAGTGTAATATTTTGTTCTAGATATTCATTTCCGCCAACAACACCATCAAGATTTTCACCATCAATATTCATGTTTCCATGAATATTTGCACCAAAAGAAAGATATATTGCATCATAGTTTTCTTTTAGATTTTTAAGTGAAATATTTTTGCCGAGCTCTTGGTTGAGTTTAACTTCTATGCCAAGTTTTATAATTTTTTCAATTGTTTTGTTAACTAAGTTTTTATCTAATCTAAAATCAGGAATACCATGAACTAAAAGTCCACCAAGATAATTATGTTTTTCATAGATTGTGACATTTATGCCATGAATAGCAAGAAATGCAGCACATGTTAATCCTGCAGGACCTCCACCAATAATTGCTACTTTTTTATTTGATTTTGTGATAGGTTCATCATTTATTGACCAATTATTCTCTATGGCAAGTTTTCCAATGTATGCCTCAATTTCTCCAATTTCAACAGGTTCGCCCTTAAATCTTCTAACACAGCTGCCTTGACACTGCTTAGAGTGGGGACAAATTTTTCCACAAAGGGCTGGCAGGACTGTGGTTTTGCAAAGAAGTTTATAGGCTTCTTCATATTTTTGTTCTTTGGCAAGAGCAATAAAACCTGCAGTGTCGTTTCCAAGTGGACAACCAGAGCTACAAGGTTTGGTAGAGCAGTTTAAGCAATACTTTGCTTTTTTAACAATTTCATTTTCGTTAGTCATAAGATACTCCAACATAAAAATTACTATATGTTTATTATATAGTAAAATAAAAAAATTGAAAATAAAAATAAA
>CATLBG010000066.1 GCA_949878595.1 uncultured Clostridia bacterium | reverse complement strand
CATATTAACTGCAATCAAAACTTTTAAACCAGCATCAATTAATTCTTTTGTAAGCTTAAGATTTCTCTCTAAGTTATTTGCATCTAAAATATTAACAATAAGATCTTCTTTGTTTTCTTCTAAAAATTTATTTGCAATTTTTTCTTCGTTAGAAAAACCATGCATTGAATACATTCCAGGAAGATCTACAACTATATATTCATTTTCTTTAAATTTAATTTTTTTTTGTTTTTCAGCAACTGTAACACCATGCCAATTGCTTGCCTTTTCATGTCCTCTTGTTAGCGTATTGAATAGTGTGGTCTTTCCAACATTGGGATTGCCAACCAAAATAATTTTATGCATGGGTCACTTCCACCTTATCTAAAATCTGTTTATCTATTGCAAAATTAACATTCATAACTTTTACTAAAAAAGATTTTTTTCCATAATTAGTCTTGAAAAGAGTAATCTCTTCTCCAACAGTTAAACCAATATTATTTAGTTGTTGCAAAAGGCTTTTATCCTCTATGTTAATTTTTTTTATTATGTAAGTATGGTTTGAATTTGCATTAGATAACAAAATATTATTCATATTAAATTTTATTTTTTAGGCATAAAAAAAATAACTCAATAAACGAGTTATTTTTAATTTTAGTTTTTTATTTTCTTAGATGGCACAGACTTTGATTTCATGTTTATTGGTTTAGAAACAACATTTTTTTCTTTTAAAATTGTTTCAAAGTCATTTACAAAATCAAAGAAAGTTGTGATGTCCTTAAATTTTTTATAAACAGATGCAAATCTTATATAAGAAACTTCATCAAGTTCTCTAAGTCCTTCCATAACATACTCACCAATAACTTGAGATGAAATTTCTTCTTCAAGGCTACCATAAACTTTCTTTTCAATTTCTGAAACAAGTTTGTCTATATCTGCCATAGAAACTGGACGTTTTTCACATGACTTAACAATTCCGCTTTTTACCTTTCCTGAAGAAAATCTTTCCCTATCGCCATTATTTTTAATAACCATAATTGGGGTAACTTCAATTGTTTCGAAAGTATTAAATCTTCTACCACAACCAAGACACTCTCTTCTTCTTTTAATTGCATTAAGTTCTTCTGATACTCTTGAATCCATAACTCTGCTCTCTTCAGAGCCACAATAAATACATTTCATAATTAATTTTCCTCTACTCTTATATAATACAAGAAAATTAAAACAAAATCAAGTTATTTATATTTCTTACTTTCAAGTGGTCTAATTCTAACAAAAGAACCATTTGACTGATTTTGACTATTGTTTTTTCTTTGAGCTGAATAATTTAAATTTTGTTTTGTTGGAGCATAAGAATTCTCTTGGGCATAATTCTCAACTGACCCCATGCCATAAAATCTTTCATTGTAACCGTTTTGCTTTGGCTGTTCTCTAAAATTTTTTGAAGAATAAAAATTTTCCGTCTGAAGGCCAACTAAAATTACGTCATTACCAATACGTTTAATTTTATCTAATGGTATAAAAACATCATCGCCCTTTCTAAAAATTTTCTTATCACCTGGAACAACCAAGCCTAAAACTGATCCATTTGTGCTGTCAAACACAATATCCATAATTCTGCCAAGCTTTTTGCCATTAAAAACATTTATTACTTCTTTTTCTTTTAAGTCTAAATAAGTTACTTCCATACCTAATTATATTCCAAACTAAGCAATTGTAACACATTGAATAAAAAATAAATTTTAGCAAACCATAAACTCAGAGGTTGTTATGTCTAATAAAGTTGTTATTTGTGGTATTGATACTTCTACCCTTCCAAAATGCACAAACGAAAAACTTACTGAGCTTATGACAAGAGTTAAGAGTGGAGACAAAGACGCAAGAGAAGAATTTGTTATCTATAACATGAGATTAGTTCTTTCTATTGTTAAAAGATTTTCTGCAGGAAGAAATAATGCCGATGATATTTTTCAAGTTGGCGTAATTGGTCTACTTAAATCAATTGATAACTTTGATATGAATGTTGGCGTTAAATTTTCAACTTATGCTGTGCCAATGATTATTGGTGAGATTAGAAAATTTTTAAGAGATAGCAGTAGCATTAAGGTTACTAGAAGTATTAGAGATATCGCCTATAAAGCTCTGCAAGCAAAAGAAAGAATATTAAACACAACAAGTGCTGAACCCACAATTTCAGAAATTGCAAAAGAAACTGGAATTTCTGAAAAACAAATTGCAGAGGCATTGGACGCAATAAGCGAACCTATTTCACTTTATGATACTGTATTTCATGATGATGGCGACTCTATGCTTATTATGGATCAAATTAAAGATGACTCATCTGATGACAAAATTATAGAGCGAACAATCTTAAAACAAGCACTTAAAAAGCTTGGAAAGCGTGAGCAGCAAATTTTGTTTTTAAGATATTTTTCAGGAAAAACCCAAATGGAAATTTCTAATATTATCGGAATAAGTCAAGCACAAGTTTCTAGACTTGAAAAAGACGCTCTAAAAGAAATTAAAGAAAATGTAAACTAAATATGAAAAACGCAAATTTAACTTAATTATGGTTAAATTTGCGTTTTTTTATTATTTTTTATTTAATTTTTTGTTATGCAAGTTTCAGAATTTCAATCTTCATTTTATCTAAAATTTTCTTTTCTATTCTTGAAATATAAGACTGAGAAATTTCAAAGTAGTCTGCCACTTGTTTTTGTGTCATTTCTTCTCCACCTTTAAGACCATAACGCATACACATGATTTCTTTTTCTTTTTCAGTTAAGTTGTTAAGCACTTCCCTTAAATTTGCTTTTTCATCTTCCTTATCCATATTTTTTGAAACCTCATTTGGGTCTCCAGAAATAATATCTCCAATGCAAAGCTCATTACCTTCTGAGTCCGTGTTGAGAGGCTCATCAAGTGAAACTTCTCTTCTAAGCTTAGATGTTTTTCTTAGATGCATCAAAATTTCATTTTCAATACATCTTGATGCATAAGTAGCCATTTTTATTTTCTTTTCATTATCAAAAGAACCAACTGCCTTAATCAGCCCAATTGTGCCAATACTAATTAAATCTTCAATATTTACCCCAGTATTATCAAACTTTTGAGCAGTGTAAACAACAAGTCTTAAATTGCGTTCAATAAGCTCATTTCTTGCCTGCTCAGAGCCTTCTTTCATTTCACTTACAAGTTCATATTCTCTGTCAGAATCCAATTTTTCAGGCAAAATCTCGCTTCCATTCGCAATATAATAAATGCTGGTTGGATTTAGCTTTTTCTTAAAAAAACTCAACAAAAACTTAAACATAAATTCTCCTTACAAAAAATCTCTATGAAGCAAACAATCATAATCTTTGTCTTCTGTTAGGTTTTCACAGACAATTCCAAGAACACAATCAAAAGATTCTTCTTTACCATTTCTAGAAAGTTTAATTTCACCAATGTCGGAAATTGGCATTCTCCCTTTAGCCCCACCAACTGAAACATATTCAAGCTCATGTGATATATTTAACCCAAAATAATTTTCTGATTTAATCATGTTACACTCACTTTCTGTTAAATATTTGGCGAGCACTGCAAGTGGAACAACAATTACTGGTTTTTTGGTTTTTGTATCACAAAGTGAGTTTCCTGAGTCTATCAAACCTGTAATCTCTATATGCCTGCCAAATAATGAAAATGACACTTTTGCTAAAAAAGTATTTATCTTTCTTTTTTTAGACAAAAAGTCAGTTAATTTTATGAGCATGAAAATATAGAAAACTAAACCTATAACAACAATGCAATCATAAAAAACTTTCATTTGCCTTTTGAAAAGGCTTGAAAAAATTGCCCTAATATAAAGAACAAACATATAACCAAAACCAAAGACTGAAAACATCAAACCAATGCTGCTTGCAAAGATTATTAAAATTCGTTTAACATTAAACTTATCACATATAAAAATGCTAGTAAAAAGATAGAAGCCTAACTTCATTAAAAAATAAAAACCAAACCAAAGCTCACAAAAAACAAAAATAAGCTGTGGAATTGAATTAAAAAGCCCAAGCATCAAAAATTCACACTTGCCAATCCTTAAGCTAAACAATCTGCAAATTATATATAAAACTGAAAAATCAAGCACTAAGGCTGCTATAAAAAATGATAGATAATATTCCATGATTAAATTTTATAACAACAATACATAAACTCACGAAAACAATAATGTTTTTTTATTGAAATATTAATCGTAAATTTATATTTTTTGTCAACAAAAAAGAAGTCAATTGTATTTAAATTATAAATAAAAATCTAACCATTTTGGTTAGATTTTTGTTTTGAAGAGTTTCATTAAGAGTCTGAGCGCGTCCACTTTTTTCCCTTATAAGTATTTCTTAAATAAGAGGCAGCCTGTGATGTACTTGTAATATTAATTGCTACATCATCTACCCTCCAACCTGTACTATTCTCAAATGTCACAGAATATAATTTATCACAATGATCAAATGCATTTCCGCCTATGCTTACTACATTTCTTGGAATTGTGATTGAAGATAATTCAGTGCAATATGAAAATGCATAACTACCTATACTGGTAAGACTTGATGGAAGAATAATTGAAGTTAAATTACTACAATCCATAAATGAATTCCCAATACTAAAAACACCTTCTGGAATTACGATTGAACTTAAACCATTACAATATTCAAAAGACAAATCCCCTATACTAGAAATAGATCCATCTGATGGAATTATTGTTACATTACAACCTTGTAATAATATTTTTGTTTCTTTTTCTATAATACAATTTAATTCATTACCTGATAAATCTCTACTTGTATATATCTTATTTTTATCTGAAACTTTTAAAGAAGTTAAACTATTACAATTAGAAAATGAACGCTTTACAATTTTAGTAACACTTGATGGAATTGTAACTGAAGTCAGACTACTACAGCCAAAAAATATACCACTACCATCACCAGTTCCTATACTTGTGATACCTTCTTCAAATGTGACAGAAGTTAAATTTTCACAATACCAAAATGCACCTGTCCCCAAAACTTTAACATTTTTTGGAATGATTAATGAATTCAGTCCCTTACAAGATCCAAATGCATATGCATTTATGTCAGTGACACTTGTTGGAATCGTAACTGAAGTTAAATTACTACAATATTGAAACGCGCAATTTCCTATTTTAGTTACACCATTCCCCAATACAACTGAAGTCAAACTATCACACTTGTTAAATGCTGAGCTACCTATATTTTTAACACCATCCATTATCACTACTGAAGTTATTGATGATTGTTCAAAAACTCCACTATTAAAAATTGATGACTGTTTTATTCCAATAACTGGCTGTCCCTTATATGTCGATGGAATTGTCACCTCAGTCACTGAATTATCAAAGGCTGACACTTCTACACCACCTTCACACTCAGAAAATGTTAAATAGTAATAACTATTTTTCCAAGTAGCGTTAAATATAATATTTATATTATCTGTTATACTATATGTATCTTTGGAAATTATATCTGCTCCATTAATTTTAAATTCTACTACATCATAATCTGTATCATATGTTATTGTTAATTGTTCTCCGTAATAAAATTTTGTATTACTATTTATAGTTTCTTCTCCTTGCTTGACTATTACCCCCTCAGGAATTGTACTTAAACTATATTCTATCCTACTACCCTGTTCCCAAACTTTTGATGATGCTGAAGTCAAACTTAGTATTACATCATTTGTAACAGCCACAACAGAACCACTACCAACCACTGATCCATTAACCTTAAGTGTATAATTTATTGTTTCTATTTCAGAATAATTATAACCCTTTTCTTGTTTGGTGTTTCCTGTATAACTAGTAGAATTTTCAGAATAACTAAATGTTAATAAATCATAATAGTATAAAATTGAACCTGTTGTGAGAGGCGTTCCGTTTCTTTGAACTACTACTCCATTTGGAATTGTTCCTAGTTTGTATTCTATTCTTGAACCTTGTATCCATTCTTTTGATATATTATGTGAAAGCTCTAGTGTTATGTTATCTGAAACAGATATGTTTGCCCCTGTATTAGTTATTAAACCATTAACTTTAAGTGTGTAAGTTGTGGTTTCCTTCTCTGAATAGTTATATCCATTTTCTTGTTTAGTGTTGCTTATTCTCTCTGTTATAGTTGTATATGTGAATGTTAGCGTGTCACCATAGTATACCTTGATGTTACCTGTTAAGGTTTCATCTCCTCTTGTGACTGTCACTCCACTTGGAATGGTTCCTAGTGTATATGCTAATCTGCTTTCTGTGTATTCTATTGTTAAGTTGCCTTTAACTACATATACTACTCCTACTAGTTCTGCTCCATCTATATGGAATGTCTCTTTCTCGTATCCCTCTGT
>CATLBG010000065.1 GCA_949878595.1 uncultured Clostridia bacterium | reverse complement strand
GTCAATAAAAAATCTAATTTTGTTGAAATTTCTGAGGAAATGTATGGTGCTAATGTTGTTGTCGTAAGGATAACAACTTTTTTTATTGCTTAATTTAATATTTCTTGCCTTGATTTAGTCGGTAATCAAGTAAAAGTTAAAATTATGTTGGGGGTATTTATATGAATAAGCCACGTAAGTCAAGATATGGCAAAATTAATGATAATATGCAAATTGTTAATATGATAAATGGAAAAGATGGCAGAACGTATGTTGTCGTTGAGCGTAAGAAAGGTGTGTTTACTTCTCCTGATTATGCAGTTGGTTTTGGCTATGATAAAAAGTCTAATTGTTGGTCGCAAGGTTATTATGATTTTTCAAGTAGAAGTAAAGCATTAAATTTTGCAAAAAAACGTGCTTACAACAAATTTTATTAAGGTAGAAAAAGAAAATGAGAGTAGAAACTACAAAAGATTTGAAAATTTATGGACTTGATTTTACATACCCAAAAGGTTCACGTGTTGAAGCGTTTAAGGTTAATTCAAAATATGCTTATCTTCCTGCTCCTTATGGTTGCACGTTTCGTGTTGATAGAAAAAATGTCAAGTTAGTAAGAAATAGAAAATATAAAAAATCGTAAAAATGATTTTTTTAACAACTGAATAGAAGTGTAAGTCCTATGAACGTAGTAGTAGGCACATAATCAATACTTACAAGTTGATATATTGAGTTTTCTTGTTTTACATTGCGGTTTAATGCACCTTGTCATAAGTCAAAAAAACAAGAATTATTATTAAAAATTATTTAAAAAGGAAAGGTAAAATTATGGAAAAGAAAATAAACGAAAATGTAAATGTAGAAGAAATTAAGGAAACTGCACAAGAAGAAGTGCAAACAACACAACTCTTTGTTGAGCGTGAAAGTTTTAAAGGAAATGACGGAAAAGAATATTGGGCTTATGTCGTAAAAGGCAAAGTTCGTGAAAGAAATATTAAAGTTGACTTTGCTCCAAAAGACAAAGGTGGTTATGAACCACTAGATATTGTTTTTGAAGTTTCTCCAAAGGCTGAACTTTTAATGACAAATGAAACAATGACAGACGCAAGTGGTAAAAAGACAAAATATGTTTCATATCAAGTTAGAACTATTGACGAGTTTGGTATTGAATATACTTGTGGCGTTAAACCATCAAGAGATAGCGACAAGGCTTTACTTGGAATGCTTTTAAATCAGTTAAGGGCAAAACAATAATTTTTAAAGGTGGTATAAGGTTATGTTTATTGAAATAACTGAAAAAAGTGAAAATATTAAGGTCTTAATTCCCCTATCAAAAATTTGTTCTATCTCTTTGTGTAATGATTTGACAGCGTGTATTGAGGTTGGAATTGACGCAAAAGGCGTTTCTACGGTCATTCTTACAAATGAGTTGTATATGGAAGTTAAAAAGAAAATTCAGCAAATCGCTGAAATTGTGTAGGAGTAGCAAATGGGTTTTTTTAGTAGAAAACAAAAGGCTTTTGCAAAGTGTTGCACAAGCGAAGAATTAAAAAGGTTTTATGTCGCTAGTGAAAGTCGTTTAAAAGACGCTGCTCAACAAGGTAATGAAAAAGCATTGAAAAAAGAAATGTCTTTGCATAAAGATATTGAATATTCAATGCTTTATAGTAATACACCTGAGTTTAAAAAACGAAAAAGGAAGAATTATGGAAGTCGTAGAAGATAAAATTTTGGTGTTGAATGTTACTAAAAATAATAAGTTGAAAAATGGTTATTATGTTCCAAGCAAAATTGGAAAAAGTGCAGATGGTTTTATTACTCTTTCTATGGAATTTGCTGATGGAACAATACAAGTAATTAGGCTTGGTGAAATTGTTAAACTTGCACGAAAGTCAGGTTACTTAATTTAAATTTTAGGGGTGTTTTATGAAACATATTTATAAACCAAATGAAATTAGGGTTTTTAAAAATAGTAAAGGTTTTTGGCAAACAACTTTTGTTGAAAACGATTTTAATGGGCATAAAGTTTCTTATGGTTCGTGTATTGGTTATGAATGTTCAATGCACGAAGCAAAAAGAAAATTAGCAGAACAATTAAATAGAAGTAATGAAACTGCAAAAAAACATAATTTGCCTTGGAATTTTTCTGTTCATAAAGATTGTTATTTAAAACCTAAAAATTCAAAAGTAAAAAATTGGAGTAATTATGGCAAAAAATAAAAAGATATATTCAGTAAAAGAAAAGTTTGAGTATCATAGATTGCGTTCTTCTCAAATTTCTAAAATTGACATTAAGAGTAGGTGTTATTCTAGTGGTTGGTGTGATGGTTTTACAGATACCCACCCTAGACAAAATTTATCTGCTGTCAATAATGAAATAAATTATGTTAAGAAAAATATTAAAAATTCAAAAGAAAAGTCTATTAAACTTGCTGACCTTAATGGTTATAGAAATGGTTTAATGGCTCAAATAAAAAAATAAATTTTTGGGAGTTCGTATTATGCGACTAGTAAAAATAAGAAATAAATATTTGTTTAATAGTGATAACCCTGATGGTGTTCATACATACGCAGTTTATTATGATAGAAAAAATAGAGAAAATCGTGCTGTTGCATTAACTCATTTGTATTATAAGGACGAAGATAGGTTTAAACAAGTTAAGCGTGGCAACATAATGGTTACTAAACTTAAAGAATTTGAAACGCCTACTGGTGTTAAAAATTACTATTATTCAAGGAATAAAAAAGGCAATAAAATTGATTTGCTAGATAAAGACGTTGTTAAAGTTAATAAAAGATATTTATCAAAATTACAAGCAGATAAAATTAAAAAATTTGCCTATAAAAATTATAACAAATAAAAAAAAGAAACACGTTGTCTAACTATATAACGACAACGTGTAAAGAAATAAAATATTTACTTTGATTACTTGTATTATATGTAATTATTTATGAAAAGTCAATATTTTAAACAAAAATTTTAGGAAAAAGGAGCAGAAGTATGAAAACTTTTAAAATTGTATGCCTAATGCTACTTGGTGCAGTTGTTGTTATGGGTCTTATTAGTGCAGTTGTTGGTATTGCAGGTGCAGTTAATCATATTACTTTTGGTGAACAAATTACTGAGTGGTTTGGCTCAATCGGTCAAATAAAGGGTTAAGATTATGAAAAAGTTAATTCTTATAATCTTAATAGTGGTTTTGGTTGTGCTATTTGGAGCGTGGCCATTAAACATTTTAGGCACAATATTTGAGTATATTGGAATTGCTCTAAAATGGCTAGCGAAAACCTTAGATTTCTTTAATTGGACAGGTTTGGTTTAGAAAAAAAATAAAAGTCGTAGAAAAGCACTAACAGGGACGGACAATTCTTTTTAGTGCTTTTTATAAAAATAAAAAAGGAAAAATAAATTATGGGAAAAGTTTTAGCGTGGTGTTGGCGTGGTGTTGGTATACTTTCGGTTTTGGTTATTGCAGTATTTATTTGGCTTTATTTCTTTACACCAAAACCACAAACAGTAGCAACGACTTATGTCAATTCTTTGTCGGCGTTGGACGAAGAAGATACGCCATTGGAAGACGCAACTATTGTGTTAGATATACAAATGTTGAAAAATAAAGATAACTCAGGGCAAGAACTATTTGAGTTAGGTTTCACTTCATATCAAGGCACAAATACAAATGCCAAATTTACAAAAGGTGTTCAAATTGTTGGAGATTATAATACTGTGCATTATGCAAGTTATAAGACTGAAAGGAATAAAAAATTTTTTGGTGTTTGGACAAACTTTTATCTTTGGCACGATTTAGCAATAGAAAATTCATATTTTTATGACGTTTCTTATGATAAAGGTGAAGGAATTGCTTATTCTTCTCCAACTGCTATGAATAACGATAGTGTTATTGTTGTTAGTGTTGGAACTGGTGATAATCTTCAACTTGCACAACTTAGATTTAGAAATCAAGTTGTAGATAATAAATATTATCTTAATGAATGGTTTGGTCATTATGATAACTGGATTAGTAACTGGGCTTGTTATGATTTAGTTTCTATGAATTATATGATTAACTCTATTCATAGGTCGGTTTCTTCATTAGATGCAGGAACTTATTATTTAACATTTGATTTGGGTGAGTTTTTTGATATTTATTTGCAAGACGAAAATGGTCAATTTAACGTTTTGACGCAAGATACTCAATTTACTTATGTAACAGCAAAGGTAAATGTTGAAGATAATGGAATTATGACACGTAATCAGTCAATTTTTGGTATGGTTGCTGAAAATAATGGCTCAGTTAGTTTTGAAGTTGACGAAAGTGAAAAAACATTTTGGAAAGCACAAGAAAATGTAACTATTGGAAGTGAAAGTTTAAAACCAAGATATTCGTCATATTATGATGGAAATTTTTTGTCAATAGACAATGAAACAATTACAAGATTAAAAAATTATGAGAACTTGCGTATACATTTGGTTATTGATTTAAGCAAGTTTGAAAATGTAGTTGGAATTAGTGCTTATGGTTTAGATGGTTTAGATTATTACGATATTACAATTATTGGTGAAAATCAAACATTCCATTTTTTGCCTGAAAGTTTAAGCAATATTAAAGTAAACTCAATTCAATATTCAAGTGGCTTGGACTTGGTTATTTATGACAATGTGAATATTGAGTTAAAGGTGGTGGCGTAAATGGAAGAAATGAAATTACACGAGTTTTTGATTTGGTTAATCACTTTGGCTGTTGCTGTCGTTTGTAGTTTTTGGGTTGTTCGCACTTATACTGCCGATACGATTATTACGGGAACACCACAAAGCGTAAGTGAAAATTTAGTATTTGTTATTCAGTCCCCTACAATAGTTTTGACGGAAGATACAAGTGATACAACTCATAAAACATATTCAGTTGAACGTTCTTTTTCGTCAGTTTATCAAGTGGATAATACATTTGACGCTGAAAAATATGAATATAGTTTTGAACTTAATGGACGTTGTTTTGCAAGTTCAATATTTGAATATGGTGAGTTTAAGTGTGAATTAGAAATGACCTTTATTGGCACAAACAATCAAGATTTATTGACTGATACATTAACTATTACTATTGATTTTTATAGTGGTAGCACTTTATTAAAAATGACAACAACAGGTGGTGTTCAGGCAAATAGTTATTGGCTTAGTTATTTTAATTCCTATGGCTTTGATATGAGAGTTTATAAGGTAGGTGAAAAACTATGACAAAGAAAATTATAGGTGTTATTGCTATTGCTATTGTGGTAATTGCAGTTGGTTTATTTGTTGGTCTTAATTGGCAGAATTTGAAAGCAGTTTTTAGTGGCTCAAAAATATATACTGCCGAACAAATTGAAGATAACTATAATAAGGGTTATGCTGACGCAAACGTAAATGAAAATGCTTATTTAGAAAAATTAGATTATTATAAACAAATTGAAGACGTTTATATGAAATTGATAGAAACTAATTCACAATTACAATTTGAATATAACAAATTGGAAAGTGATAATCAACAAAGCAATGAAAATATTGCTACATTAAGGAATGAAATTGTTGATTTAGAAAATGAAATTACACGTTTAACAGGGCTTGTAAATGATTATTTAGACGAGATTGGTGAAGTTTACGAAGTTGATTTTTACAATGGTGAAATTTTATGTGCTGTAAAAGTTGTTGAAAAAAGCAAGTCCGTTACTAATGTTCCAAGTCCTGAAAAAGATGGTTACAACTTTTTAGGTTGGTCAATAGATGGACAAGATATTGTTGATTTAGATACATATTCTATTGAAGAAAAAACAACTTTTGTTGCCGTTTATGAATTTGTAGGTTTTGAAGTTACATTTAAAAATGGTAATAATGTTGTTTCTACACTTATGGTTGATAATGGTGGTTTTGTAACTTCTATTCCAACAATTACTGACGATAGATTTGTTGGTTGGACATTAGACGGACAAAATATTGTTGAAAATATTAGTTCAAAAGCAGTAACTTCAAGTATTACATATACTGCAAAGTTTGGAACTTGGACTACTTTATCTAGTGAATATGGTTTATCAATTTTTGATAGCGTTTATACTTCTAAAAATAATGAAACTTCTATTTTTAACCATACATTTAGGGCTGATTCTCATTTATTTACTGATACTGATAAAGTAAAGGTAAATTTTGGAACTCTATGTTTTACTATTGATAATAGTGATGGCTCTAACACTCTTTATTATGATAATGATAATAATGAATTAGTTGATAATTCTTTTGGTGGTTATAGCCTTTCGATTACTAATACTGATAAAGTTTCTTTTGTTGTAGTTTATAATGATTTGGAAGTTTCTTTTGATTTATCTTTATCTATTGAAGATAACAATTTAATCTTTAATTTTTCTATTACTTATTCTAGTCAGTATGAAATTTTAATATCACAAACCACTTATAATTTTAGCACGTTTATTGATAGTGTTATGATTTTAGTGTAGTTTATGGAGATTTAGGAGAAAGATA
>CATLBG010000064.1 GCA_949878595.1 uncultured Clostridia bacterium | reverse complement strand
ATTATATTATTTTTATATAATTAAGTCAAATATCATATAACTTATTTTTTGTCTAATATTTTAGTTTTTGTTCGTGATTTTAAAACAAAATAAACAATTAAAAAAATAAGTCCACATACATTAGCTGCAAAAACAAATAAATTGAATGCTAAAAATCCATTAGAAATAGCAGCTGAATTTGATTGTATAGACACAATCTCTATAACATCAAAAATAATTAAAGCTATATCTAACAAACACACCGCTAAACACACAATGCATAAACTTAAAAATAATTTATCTCGCTTAAGTTTACAAAAAATACTAATCATCAAACTTCACTCCAATTGCATTTCGTTTTAATTCTTCAAGTGTGCTGAAATATCTTGTTCCACACTCAGAACTATTCACACCAGCCGGTGCACTTTGGGTATCCTCATCATATTGAATTATATGATACATTGGATTTTCTGAACCAGAAACATAATAGTTGTTGATTGAAATATAGATAAGTGGAACGCCCTCACCTGTTGTGCATGTGCCAACTATTTTTCCTAAATATACTTCACTATTATTATTTTCAACTGAAAATGTTGCCGCACTATAGCAATTCATTATTGCTGTAATATATTTATTAAAAACACCCTGATAATGTGCACCAACAAGACCACCTGCATCTGCTCTTCCTGCAGACTTTAAAGAGATTTTTCCCTCAAAGCCAGAGCCAGAAATATTTGTGTTTGATGCACCACAAAGTCCGCCAACAAAAACCTCTCTTTCAATATCTAAATTTTCTGCAATTATGTTGCAGAATGATTTACAATCTGAAATTGTTCCCATTGTATCATCAGAAATTGCATTCATCGCCACAATGCCACCTGCATAAATGGTTGCAGTTTTTGCCTTGGCAACAATATCTCCATAATTTCTTGAAGCCTCTATTGTATTTATGCTATTGCATGCAATTCCTGCCGCATAGAGAGCAAACCCATTTTTATTTTGTTCTGAATCTTGTTCTTCATTAAGCGATATGCATGATATGTTTCCATAATTTTTTGCACCAGAAATTTCACCATTGTTATTTAAAACGATTCCAGCAGTGTTTGGGTGCCAAAGCTTAGATGAAGTTTGTGAAATATCTAATCTATTTATAGAATTAATTATCTTTCCATTATTCTCTGCTGCAATGCCAGCCGCATCAATAGTATCTGCCAAGATGATTCCTTTTGCGGTTTCTGAATCAGAAATTGTTCCATTATTTTTTCCTGCAAAAACTGAAACAAAAGCATTTTTATCTGAAGCATTATTAACAACAATATTTGTGCTAGAAACACAGCTTGAAATTGTACCTGAGTTTTGCACTGAAAAAATGGAAACATACATGTCATCTGTGCCATTTATTTGTGCAGAAATTTCACCGCTGACATCACTATTTTGTATAGTGCCTGAGTTTTGATTTGCAATAATAGCAAAGTCATTTGTTAGGTTAATATCACTTATATTTACTTCAAAACTAATATTTGAAATTATCCCTGAAAGATTTTCAATTAAAGGTTTAGATTGATTTTCACTAATCTTAACGCTATGATCATTTCCATCTAATTTCCCTGAAAAACTAGATACATTAATTTCATTAGAAAGCTCAATATCATTAGTTAATATATAATTCTTACTTCCTTTTTCAAGTGCCAAAACAAACTCTTTCTCAGAGCCAACTTTAATTGGTGAAGACCCTGTTCCAAGTCCAGTGCTTCCACCAACAAAACTTACAGCCACCCATGGCAAAGCCATGAGCAGACACATTGCCACAGACACTATACCTAGAAAAATTTTTTGCTTAATGCTATGCTTATTTTGCTTTGAAGAAAATTTATTTACTGCAATTTTTACACTATTTTCACGATTATTTGCATAGATTTTGCATAAAATTTCGTTAATTTCTGCGTTTTTATAAATTATGTCATAATTTTTTCTAATTGTGTCATTATCCATTTGTATTGCTAAAACAAAAATTGGATAGATTATTCTTTGATTTTCTGCAACAAAATATCTAATAGATTTCTTTGCAAGCTTTTTAAATTTTAAATACGTTTCACCATATTCTTCTACAGTTTTAAAGCTAGATATTGGAAGAAGTTTTCTTTCAAACTTATCTAGAATTTTATAACTTTTAAACATATATAAAAGTGATAAAATTGGAAATCTTCCAAAACTCAAATTAAAACATTTTTCTTGCAACATAAATGAAGTGAAAACTTTTACGTTATCACTTTTTATTGCATTATACAATTTTTTAAGTTGCAAATTTTCCATATCTATTTCTTCTTAAATTTAATATTTCTGTTTTCTGCCCATCTATCTAGAATGTCAAAAATATACTCTTCATTAACATCATTTTTTTCTACAATTTTTCTGAGTAGTTCACTTGACCTCTGATAATTTTCAGCAAGCTCTGCCACATTCTTTTTTTCATCTTCAAGATATTTAACAATATTTTCACTGCCATCTTTGATTGACTGAACCATCTTTGCACTTTCAACAACACTAACTGCGATATCTTTATTAATAAAATCACTAGTTGCCTCAATATTTGCATTATATTGCTCTAAACTTCTTTGAAGTTCTTTAAGGTTATAATTCTTTTTTTTCTCTTCAATAAGTTCTTCAAGTTTGCCTATCTGTTCTTCAGCTCTTTCTTCAATTTCGTTTACACTGGCAAGTTTGTCATTTATTCCATCAAAGGTTGAAACTAGTTTGTTTAAACCCTCTGTATATCTTGCTGAGCTCTTTAAAAATTCATCAACCTTAAGTGCCATTTCTTCAGACTTTTTTGCTTGAGAACTTAGTGACCTATAAATTTCATTAAGTTTTTCCTTGGCGTCATCAGAAAAAGAAGTTCTTAGTTTATCAACTGAATCTTTTAGTGCATCATAAGTCATCAAAAAATCATGAAGCTCTCCTTGAATTGGAACAAGCATTTCTCTATAACCAACAAATGCTTCAATAAGTGAATCAACTTCTTTTATTTCCATAATTTTTCTCCTTAAATTTGCTAAGCCTAAATTTGTTATCTGCATGAACAAGTTTAAGCTGTTCTAGTTCTTGTTTTAATGTATCAATAATAAGAGCTTTTGCATCTTCATTATCTTCAAAATCATTCCAAAATTTAACAATTTCTCCATCAAGACTTGATTGATTGCTCGTTTCAAGATTATCTAAAAACTCAATAAGTTTTGTGTCTCCAGAAATTTCAAACTGTTGCCTAGCTTCAAGTGTAAGCCCTGCTTTCCAGAGTTTTATTCCAGCCTCTTTATTTTTGCCTCTAAACACAAAATTTTTATATGCCTCAATCTTTTCAAGTTGTTGAATTTCTTCATAGCCACCAAGTTTAATTGCATAGAATTTAGCATTGTCAAATTGACCAAGTTTAATAAATTCATTAATTCTTTCATAAATTTCATCTTCATCAATTTCTTGTTTAGATACAACTTCACTAAATCTGTTAAGGGTTTCGTTAACAGATAAATTTTCAAAATTTACTCTAAAGAAATCATTAAATAAAGAAATTTCATTTTCTTCAACAACAAATATATTATGTTTTGCACGCGATAATCCAACATAAAATAAATTAAAATAATATCTATAAACTGAATTTTCATCAGCAGTTTTGTGGTTTATGTTAATCTGCTTTAGTGAGTTCCACTTATCTTGATTGCTAGATAACACATTTACAAGAACAACTGTTTCCCTTTCTAGACCCTTAATTTCAGAAATAGTTAAGATTTCTTGTTTTTTGCAAATTTCTCTAAGTTTTTGCTTTTCTGTTTCATCACTAACCAAAAATGTATAGTCAATCAATTTTTCTTTTGCAAGCCTGTTAACTAGATCAAAGCTTTGACAATAAATTGCATTTGTTCCCTCACCACTATCAATGCTCTTGGCAGATAACACAAAACTATGTGTTCCAAACTGACTAATGTTTATTTTTGCAAGTTCATCTAAAATTTCAACTATTTTCTTATTGTTTCTATAATTACACTCTAACTCAATTACATTTGTAACATCTTCTCTATAAAGTAATTTTTTTAGATAAGCAAAGCTGAAATATGATGGATTAATCATTTGAAGGGCATCACCAACAGCAAAGATTTTGAGAGCTAAATTTTTAAATAACCATAAATTCACCTCTGTGAAATCTTGAACCTCATCTGCAATAATTAGTGAATATTTGTTTAACTTTTGATCTGAAGATAAAATTTGTCTTGAAATTTTATTGCTATCTGTAAATCCACTTGCTGTTTGGAACCTTTCAAATGCCATTGCTAAATCATAAATTATTTCACACTCAGCCGAAGAAAAACTATTTTTACGTTTTTCTTTATATTCATTTAAACTCATAATTTTTAAGTTTTCATCAACAAATCCACCAAAAATCATGCCATAGATTTCTTTATAAATAACTGAAACAGAGATGTTTTTTATTTTTTCTAACTTAACCTTCAACTGATGATTGTTTAAGTTTTCTAAAAACTCATTTATAAAAACAATCTCATTTGATTCATTGAATTCTTCTGAAAAATAATCAAAATATAAATCGCTAATTAATTTATACTCAACATTTTTTTCTAAAAAGTCTGAAATTTGTGTGAGTTTTTTTAATATATTTATCTCGCTATCTGCCACAATATAAATTCCAAGTCTGTTTTCTATTGCCTTTTTGTGGTCTCTATCTAAAAATATAATGCGACCAAGCTTATAATCTTCTATTATTTTTTTTATAGAAGCTTTATATAATTCTATTTTATTTTTTGTGTCAATTAAAAGACCCCTTGAATATGTTGTATATAAAACCTTGCCTGAGTAGTTTCTGCAAGCAGTATAGATTAGCTTGCTATAACAAATATTAGTTTTTCCACTACCTGCAACACCTTGAATTAAAACGTTTTGATTTTCAATTTCAACTAAGGCTTCTTGCTCGCTGCTTAAAAGAGGAAAATTAACATATTCTGAACCAGAAATTAAGTATAGTTTTTTAAAGTCATCTTCTATTAAAGTTTGCTCAGAAACGCTTAGAACTACAGTGAAAATTTTTGATGCCTTTAAATAAAAATTTATTCTTTGATCATTTTGCTTTAAACCACTAAGTTTTTCAGCACTAGCAAAAATAATATCATTGCTTTGAATTTGATAATTGTTATGAATTTGAAAACCAAAGACTGCATAAAAACAAAATTGACCATCAATAGTCTGAATTTTCAATAATTTATTTGATAAATCTTCTGAAAAATTTTTCTTGATTTCAGAAAATTTACTTTGAAAAGTTTCTGCAATTTTTAATATGAAATTATTAACTCCAGCAAGTTTTTTTGTTTGGAAAAAGAACTTTTCTGTTTTATAAATTCTAGATTCACTAGATAGAAAAGTTTTGCCTGTATTTACTTCATAATTCAAAAATTCTTTTCCCATTAAATTTGCTGTTCACTTATAAGTAAGCTTATTTCTCCATTTAAAATTTCACTTAACTTATATATTGCTTTAGTTGGGCAATACATAAAAATGTTTTTATCATAGTCTAAAATCATGTTTGCAGTATCAGAAAAAACCGCATTTTTAAGAGACTTTCGTTGATTTTCTATATTTTTTTCATAATCCTGCTGCATTTTTTCTGAGATTTTTTTCTTTAAATTAGCAATTGCTCTCTCTTTGTTTGCAGTTTGAGAGCGTTCATCTTCACACTCAGAGACTATTCCTGTTGGAATATGAATGGCTCTAACAGCACTTTCAGTTTTGTTTATATGCTGACCACCCGCACCACCTGACTTTAGAGTTTGAATTTCTATATCTTCAGAATTTATTTCAAATTCTTCACTCTCATCATTCAAAACAACAATTGTAGCAGATATTTCATTTCCTCGAATAATGAACTTTGTATTCCCTGAAAATATTTTAAGTTTATCATAAACTCCGTTTCCATTAAGAAAAATATTAAATCTATTTTCACCAAGATTTTCTAATTTGAAATCTATCTTGCTTACTTTTGCAAAGTTTTCAAACATGAATCTTAAATCAGAAAGTTTTTCATTTTTTTGCTTAGATGAAATCTCAATTATTATTTTTTGTTTAGATAAATTTTTTGAACTTGCCAAAACTATTTTTAAATCATCTAATTTTTTAACTGCTTGCAGATTCAAATTTTCAATATCATTTTTTAATTGAATCTTTATTTTTTCATCAGTCTCTATTTTTAAGAGCTCTTTATTTTCTTCAATTTCATCTAAAACTTTTTTATAATTTTTATAACCTAAGGCAAATGGTTCAAGTTGTTTTTTTTGCTTTGAATAAAATAAAAAAAGTTTATTGTCGCAAACAATTTCATTTGCCTCTAAAAGAGATATAGTTTCATCATACTCTTCTTCAATTTCCCTAAGTTTACTTAAGATTTTTTCATTAGTCTCGCTCATACAAATAATATATCAAATTAATTAAATTTTTACAAATTATTAAAGCA
>CATLBG010000063.1 GCA_949878595.1 uncultured Clostridia bacterium | reverse complement strand
CATGAGGGTTCTCCTTTGTTTTTATTTTTTGACACCTTGCTTATTGTTATGCATGGTGTCCTTTCTTCTCGACCAAATATTACCCTAAGTATACGCCCCCCCCCCGGCAAATTTCAAGTGGTTTGAATCATTTTTATTAGGTTTTTCTGCGTTTTTGCATACTTTTATATTTTAATTATAATATTTCTTTTTCTCTTATTGAATGTTTTTGCGTTTTCGCATTATAAAACCCACCCTATATAAAGGTGGGATTTTATAAGTATTAATTTACAGATTTATAAACTATGCTCAAGTCTGATTTTTGAGCCAGTGTTTGTTTTGGTTACATAAACTCTGTTTTTGATTGATTCTTCAAGTTCTGCAACATGAGAAATTAAACCAATTTTTAGGTTTTGACTCTCAAGTTTATAGAGGGCTGAAACAACCGCTTCACAAAGCTCTGCATCTAGAGTTCCAAAACCTTCGTCTAAGAAGAAGAACTCCATATTTCTTGAAGACAATAGTGAAATTGCATCAGAAATTGCAAACGCTAAACTTAAACTTACAAGGAAAGTTTCACCACCAGAGAGTGTGCCAGCAGGGCGAACCAGTCCATCATTAAAGTTATCTTCAACATAAAAATCTTTATCCATGAATTTGAGGTTATATCTTCCGTCCATCAAAAGATTAAGTTTTTGATTTGCAGTGACAGTAATTTCTTGCAAAAATTCTTCTGCAACATATTCTGCAAGAGCTTTACCTTTAAGCACTAGCGAAAGCTCTTTTGCAAGGTCATAGTCTTTTCTTGCCTTGTCTACGCTGCTAAGAATTTCTTTTCTCTTTTTATTATCCTCTTCAAGTCTTGAATATTCTGCACCTTGTCTGCCGACAGACTCAGAGAGTTTTTGAACTTTGACACTTAGTTGCTCAATTTCGTCTTTAAGTTTTTTAAGTTCAGCTTCTGAAACACTTTGAATGTCTTCATTTTCAAGCTCTTGTTTTTGAATTTCTGCAAGTCTAAGTTCGCCGTTAAAATCATTAACAATGTTTTGTTTTGCCTTGAGTTCTGCCCCAGAAATGAAATAATTTTCAAGTTCTGCATGTCCTGAAAACTCGCCATCTTTAAGTGCACTATTAACTGCTGCTTCACACTTAATTATCTCACTTCTCTTATCAGCTAAAATTGAATATGTTACATTATATTCATTCTCTGTTCTAGAGAGATGATCTTTACTTGTGGTGAGAGCTTGTTCTTTTTGCTCTAAGTCATAGCCTAATTTTGCAATAGCCTCTTTTATTGTGTGTTGCTCTTCAGAAACCATAACACCTTCAGGCACACCATTTGCTGCAATTTTTGATTTTATGTTGGTAATCTGTTTTTCAACATTTGCTAGTTTTTCATTTTGAACATTGAGTTCACTATTAAGGACAGCCATCTCTCTATCAGCAACTGCTTTTTCTCCAGTAATCTTATATTGATTTTCACGAAGAGTATATTTCTCTTCTTTCTTAGAATCTATGACAAGCTCAATACTCTTGCCTTCGGCTATTTGCTTTTTGTATTCATTTAAATTTTCAAACTTTTCGTTCATGTTATATATAGCAAACTCTCTTTCAGCTTTTTTCTTTTGAAGATCATAAATTACATCAATCAAACTTTCAAGATAATTTCTATATATTGTAACTTTTGTTCCACTTTGAGTTTTATTAATAATAACTCTTAGTTCCGCATCTCTTAATTCATTTTGAAGGTTAATAAGTGCCTCTAAACTATTTGCTGTGTTCAAAATGAGATCATAAAGCTCATCAAAGTTTTCTTTGCTCTTATCGTTTACATCTACAAATCTTTGATATAGTTTTTCTTTCTCTTCACTAAGTCTTTGAATTTCGATATTATTATTTTCAATCTGTATTCTTTCAAAGTCTCTTCTTGTTTCGAGCGAAATTAATTTTTCAAAAATTTTATCTCTTTCAAATCTTTGACTTTTAAGTTCATTAGAAGCAGATTCTATGTTTGAAGTTATACTTTTAATATCTATGACTTCACCATAATTTTTTTGCAAAACTTTTCCACCACAAATTGGGCAATTTTCACCAATATTTAAGTGATTTGAAACTAGAGCAAAAAAGTTATCTCCAAGCATTTCTTCTCTTTCTTCTCTTGACTTATTAATATAAACTGTTTTATCAGTAATCTCTGATTCACTAGCTGTTAAATTGTTTTGTGAAATTGTAATTTCTTCATCAATTTCAGCAAGTGCATTTAAGCGTTTTTCTGAGTCCTCTGAAAGCTGTTCAATAAGTTCATCAATTCTCTCTGTTAGCACTTGAACCTCTCTCATTTCCTCTAGCTGACTATCACAACTTCTAAGTTTTTTAAAATCAGTTGTGTCATATTCTTCAAAAGCAACTTGAATTGAATTTTGTATTTTTTCTCTAGTTTCACTTATGCTTTTTTCTTCAGCAATTGCACTATTATATTCTTCTTGAACAGCTTTTAAATCATCGTTAGTTTGGTCTATTAATTTTTCAAGTTTAGTATAAAAATCGTCAATTAAAATCAGTTCGCTTTCGATTCCCTTTGTTTGCTCTAGGGCATAACTTAGATTAACATCAGTTTTATTTGCTTCAATAAAGTCATTAATTTTTTCAATTTCTTCATCAATTTTTTCAATATTTTGGGTTAAAAAGCCTATTTCTTCTTGTTTTTCAGCTATTTTTTGCTTTAATATTGCAATATCTTCTTGAATCTTTTCTTCTTCTTTAAGCAGTGCTTTTTCATCATCTTCAAAACTAGTTAATTCACTTATTCTGCCAAGCTTGCTGTTAAGTTCAACTAGTTTTGCATTATAAACAACTCTAAACTCATTGAGCTCATTTGTTAGACCAATATGATCTGATTGAGCTTTGAGTTTTGCTTCATTTAGCTCTGAAATTTTTTCTGAAAGTTCTCTTTCATCGGCTCTGCACTTTTGAATGTTTTCATAGTCAGATTTTACATCATTTGCACTTTGGTTGCGTTCTATTTCTCTTTCAATTTTTTCAATTTCTTGTTTCTTTTTATTAAGAGATTTTAACTTTTCTTCAATCTCTAAAAGTTTATTTCTCTTTTCAAGCGATGATGATGCCTTTGCATAAATTTCATTTTTTTCTAAAAGCTCTTTTTTCACAGTTTCATAAGAATTTGTGACTGACTTAAAGCTTGTCTTTGCACTTGTCAAAACCTCATCATTTGCATATTCAACAAGCTCTAAGCTTGCAGAAAGAGCAGTTACTTGTTTGTCTAACTCAGAAACTTTTTTTCTAACTTTTTCACATAATTTTTCACCGTATTTTGAAAGGTCAAAAATATTGCTCATGATTTCAGTTCTCTCACTTTGCTTTGCTTTTAAAAATGCAGAAAACTCACCTTGTGGAAGTGCAATACATTTTGAAAACTCATTTTGTCCAAGACCAACGATTCTAAAAACTTGCTCGTTAACTTTATAAACACCCTCATAAATAAGGTTCTCATTCTCGCCTTTAATCTCATAAAGGTTAGCAGTAGATTCTACATCTTTTCCATTTTTACGCACACTAAAAGTTCTGCAAACTTTATATTTTTTGGTTTTACCTGAAACATAAATTTCAAACAAAAGTGAAACATTTGCTTTTTTGCATTTTGTGTTTATAAAATCAATATTCTGTTTGGATCTACCCACTTCGCCATACAGTGCCAAAGTTATAGCATCTAAAATTGTTGATTTTCCACTGCCAGTCTTTCCAAAGATTCCAAAAACTCCGTCTCCTAGTTTTGTGAAATCTAATTCCTGCTTTGTTTCAAAACTATTAAGACCCTCAATCACAAGATTAATCGGCTTCATCTTCTTCTCCTTTGCATAGATTGAACATTTCTATAAGTTCTTCACTCGCCTCATATCCACGAACAGATTTATAGAAGTTTTTAAAGAGTTCTTCATCACTTAAGAACTTGCGACTTCTTCCGTTAGAAAGAACCTCTTCAGCAGTTTCATCTTTAATAAATGCTATGCTTGATATGCAAGCGAATTTTTTCTTTAAAGTTTTTAGTGCAGACGAAGAAAGTGGCTCGCTCTGATGCACCACAAGTTCAACAATGTCATTATCATCAAAGTCTAAAAGTTTCTCTTCTGCTTCTATCAACGAATTTACATTTACAGTTTCATACTTTGCAATATTTTGAAGTTTAACTGATTGAATATTTTCAACTTTTCCATTATTGGTTTCAAACACATTTACTCCAAAACCCTTTTGATTTACTGTAAGCGAAGTAATTGCACCACTATAATAAACATTTTTCGCTGGCATTTGTGGAGTGTGCAAATGACCAAGAGCAACATAGTCTGCCTTTGGAAGTGCATTTGCTGGAATAGCTAAGCTATCTCCAACCCTAACCTCTCCTGTTCTTGTTTTTGAACCAACCAAAAATAAATGTGAAACAAAAATATTTGCTGAGTCGAAACTAAATGCACCTGAACCAATTTCTGACCAAGCCTTAATTTTTTCTGAATAGCTTAATCCGTCATCAAGCTTTTCTGATATTCTTGATTCGCTTGGATATGGCAAATAAGCAATGACAGCCGTCTCTAAACCTTTTTGAATTTTAATATAACCCTTACCTGTTTCTACAACATCTACAAGACCACCATGAATAAATGTTTTTTCGTTTAGTGCATTAAGGTCACCAACTAAAGCAATATTGTGTTTGCTTGCTAAAGGAAGACCCGCAGCAATTCTAGTTGGATCGTCATGATTACCTGCGAGCACCAAAACAAATCTATCGCCACCGCAAGAAAGCTTTTCTATGCAATCAAAAAATAGTTCTTCTGCATCAGCTGAAGGATTCGCAGAGTTAAAAATATCTCCTGCAATTAATACACAATCTACATTTTCATAATTTGCTATCGAAAGTATCTCATCTAGCACCTTTTTTTGTTCAGGAAGTCTATCTCTTCCATTGGTCTTTACACCTAAATGCCAGTCTGCAGTATGTAAAAATTTCACAAAACTATCTCCTTAACTTAAAATTTAACTAAACTTATTGTTGAAATTTTGTTTTATTAGTGTTATTATAAACTAGCTAACTTAATTTTGCAAACAAATTTAATCGCAGGGAGAAATATCAATGGCACTTTGCTCATACTCTAGTGGTCTTGCTATGGACGGTTACACAGTAATTGAAAATACTTTCTTTAACGAATTCTTGCCACAGTCAACTGGTGATGATGTTAAAGTTTATCTTTATGGCCTAAGCCTTTGTGCAAACCCTAATGCTGAAGACAATAATCTTGACAATATTAGCAGAGTTTTATCCTTAACTGAAGACAAAGTTGTTAAGGCTTTTGAGTATTGGCAAGAAATGGGACTAGTTCAGATTGTATCAAAAAATCCTACTGAAATTAGATATTTGCCAATCTCTATGTATTCTGGTTCATCAAAACTTAGAAAGCCTGAAAAATGGACTGAATTTAATAAGGCTATTCAAGATGTTATCTCTGGCAGACAAATCACCCCTGCTGAATATAATCATTATTATTCACTTGTTGAAACAAAGCACTTTGAGCCAGAGGCTGTTATTTTGATTGCAAGTCATTGTGCTAGATACACTTCTAATAAAGCAATCGGCTACCCTTATATTTTGGCAACTGCCAGAAGTTTTGAAGCTGATGGTCTTAAAACGTATGAGGCAATTGAACAAAAAATTATTGAACAAGAAAAAGCTGGAAGTGAAATTAAACAAGTGTTAAATGCTCTTGGAATAAAAAGAAATGCCGATCTTGACGAACGCAACACTTATATTAAATGGATACAAAAATATGGCTTCACTCATGGAATGATTGTTCAAGTTGCAAAAATGCAAAACAAACGTGGAGGATTTGCTAGACTTGATGAAGTTTTAACCAGCTATTATGAACAAAAACTCTTTAGTATGGAAGACATCGCCCTGTTTAGTGAAAGACAAGATGAAATGTTTGAACTTGCCAAAGAAGTTTGCAAAATTATAGGTGTATATTATGGCAATTATGAAAGTGTGGTTAAAAACTATATTTCAGACTGGTTTAATAAAGGCTATGAGCGTGAATCACTAATATTTATAAGTGAATATTGTTTTAAACAGAGTCTCAGAACCTTAGAAGGTATGAACGTGGTTGTTCAAAAATTCTTTAAGCTTGGACTAATTTCACTTGAATCTATTAAACAATATATTGAAACCATATTAAAAAATGACGAACAGATTCGTGAAGTGCTTGAAACTCTTGGACTTCTTAGAACCATCAACAGCAGTGACCGTGAACTTTATAAAAATTGGATTCAAAACTGGGGATTTGCTCACGAAAATATTATTCTTGTTGCTAAACTAATTAAAGAAAAATCTAACCAAACAACTTACCTTAGCAGAATCCTCTCTGATTTGCATGAAAGAGGAATTAAAGAAAATGAAGAAATTGAAAAATATTTAAAATTAAATACTGCAAACAACAATAAAAAG
>CATLBG010000062.1 GCA_949878595.1 uncultured Clostridia bacterium | reverse complement strand
ATAAATTTTAAAAATTAATTAATAAAGGATTTTGCTTTTATTTAAAAAATTATAATAAATTAACTCAATCGCTTAAATAATTCAAAAATTTATTATTGTTATATTTTAGTATTTCAATATGGCTTAGCTGATTGTTATATGATTGCATAAATTTGACAAGTGTTACAATAGATAGTGAAAGTATAGCAAATTCAGCAACAAGTGCAGAGGCTGATGGGGGATTGCTTGCAAATGCAAAAGTTGTCAAAATTTTAAAAACAGCAGATAGTGGAGAAAATAGTTATCTTAATAATAATTTCATAAAAATTGATGTAGGAGCCTATAATCTATATTTAAGAAAATAAAAATCTAACCACACATAGTTAGATTTTTTATTTTGTCATCTTGAGCGTAGTCGAAAGATCTAATCTGCTAAAAAATAAAAAAAATAAACACAGAGATGTGTTTATTTTTTAGCTTAAAAATTATCTTAAAATTATAGTTGTGCTTGTTGGGCAAATTTCATCGCCTTCACTAAGAATAATTTCTTGACCATGTCTATATTCTTGAACATAGTTGCCAACTCTAATGTTAAAAGTTGTTGCAGATTCGTTGCTTGCAAGCACTGTCCATTTTCCTGGTTTAATATCTTCTTTTTTGCCAACCTTAACAACCTTTCTTGGTTTAATAATAATGTCTCCTTTAACAAAGGATACGTTATCATTTCCTTGTTCATCAACAATTGTTGCCTCTGGTGTATATCTCACGCCATGTTTAATTATAACATCATCAACTTCTCTAGTTTTTTCTTCAGCTCTCTTTTTTGCTTTTTTAACAGAATTAACAATTCCAACGATAATTGCAATAACAATAAGTGCAATTATGATTCCACCAATAACATAATCTACTACCACAAAAATTTCCTCCTAACTTATATTCTTAATATACCATACATTTTTTGCGATTTGCAAGTATTTTTATAGTTTTGCTTAGCTTTTTAGTTTTCCAAGTGTGCTTAGTTTTTGAATGGTGAGGTCATAGCAATAATCAATAGTCTCTTGAATAGTCATGTTGGTGTTGTCAACCAAGATGCTGTCTTCAGTTTGAATCATAGGTGAGAAATCTCTGTGAATATCTCTGTCATCTCTTTCAGCAAGGCTTTCTTTAACTTCTTGAAGGTTACTTTCAAATCCCTTAGAAATAGCAAAGTCATGTCTTCTTTTAGCCCTGCAATCAAGTGAAGCAGTCAAAAAGAATTTAACGTCAGCGTCAGGCAAAACTTCGCTTGTGATGTTTCTGCCGTCTAAAATACAGTCATATTTTTCAGCAAACTCTCTGCTGATTTCAATGAGTTTCATCATAGCCTTCTGTCTTACTGCAACTCTAGATGCCATTTGTCCAATAATTTCTTGTCTAATTTCAAGAGACACATCTTCGTCGTTGAGTTTGGTTATCTGCTTGTCGCCTTCAAAATCAACTGTTATGTTTAGATTATTTAAATGTTCTTCAACTAGCTCTTCAGAAATTTCTGTGAAGCCCAGTTTATAAAAATAGAGTCCCATGGCTCTAAGAATTGCACCTGTGTCAAGGTGCTTTAAGTTTAGTTTTTCAGATAGCCCTCTGCAAAGCTCTCCTTTGCCACTGCCAGAGAAGCCGTCAACTGCAATATTAATCATAATTTCTCCTTGAATAAATATTAAACTTAAATTAAAATAATGTCAAACCCTTAACAAAAATTGACAAAATTTTTGCAAAAAGCGATAATTAATTTATGGATTTTATGGTAAGAATAAAAAAGTTATATAAAAATTTTGAAGATAGTTTCATGACTAACCATTCATGTCTTGCTTGTGACAGAGAGGTGTCAGATGATGCTCCATATTTTCTTTGTAATGATTGTTACAAAAGTCTAAATAGAATTGCAGGAAGGTTTCTATGTGTTAGGTGTGGTGATGAACTAAATGGTGAAAGCATGATTTGTGACCTCTGCAAAGATAAACATTATTCTTTTGATTCTAACCATTCTTGTTTTTATTATAATGACACTGCTGCAAGTGTTGTTAAAAATTTTAAGTATAGTGGCAGAAAGTATTATGCCAAACACATTGCAAAACTGATGTTTGACAACTTTGATGGTTTTAGCAAGATTGACAAATTTGTCTATGTTCCAATTTCAGATAAAAAGTTAAGCTCAAGAGGTTTCAACCAAGCAGATCTTATTTCTAAAGAAATTTCAAAACTTACTGGCATTCCAGTTTTAGATGCACTTTCAAAAGATGAAGCTAAGCATTCTCAAGCAGGTCTTAGCCGCACTGAAAGACTTAAAAACTTAGCTGGAACTTTTCACTTAAAAGATAAAGTTTCATCAGAACTTAAAAACAAAAATATATTAATTATTGATGATGTATTCACCACAGGAACAACGCTTTCTGAGTGTGCAAAAGAAATAAATAGAGCAAAACCAAAGTCTGTCATCACTCTCACATTTGCCAAAACAAAACTAAATTCGCTAAATTAATGACTTTTTAGATAAAATTTAATGCCTAATGGTTAAATTTGAGATTTGTTAACTTTACAAAGCAAAAAAAATCAACTATAATTTTGGGGTAAGGAGAATTTATGGGACTACTAAGCAATTTTGATAATAATAGAAGTTTGAAAAAACTTGAAAAGATAGCTGAAAAGGTAGAATCTTTAGCTGAAAGATATAAAGCTATGGGTGATGAAGAACTCAAGGCACAAACTGGTATATTAAAAGAAAGATATGCAAATGGTGAAACATTAGATGAACTTTTGCCAGATGCTTTTGCAGTTGTTCGTGAGGCATCAACAAGAGTGCTAAAGCTCAGACACTTCCATGTTCAAATCTTGGGTGGTATTGTGCTTCACCAAGGACGTATTGCTGAAATGTGCACTGGTGAAGGAAAAACTCTTGTTTCAACTCTTCCAGCATATTTAAATGCAATTTCAGGCAAACCTGTTCATGTTGTAACTGTAAATGAATATCTTGCAAAGCGTGACGCAGAGCTCATGGGCAAGGTTCATAGATTTTTGGGACTCACTGTTGGTTACATTTACAATGCACAAGAACCAAATGAAAAAAAGAGAGCTTATAATGCAGATATAACTTATGGAACAAATAGTGAATTTGGTTTTGATTATCTTCGTGACAACATGTGCACCAGCAGAAAAGAAATGGTTGGCAGAGGGCTAGAGTTTGCCATTATTGACGAGGTCGACTCAATCTTAATTGATGAAGCCAGAACACCTTTAATTATTTCTGGTCCATCAGGAGAGTCATCAGACCAATATGTAACTGCTGCAAAGTTTGCTAAAACTCTCTCAGAAGAAGATGTTGAGATTGATGAAAAGAAAAAGACAATACATTTAACAGAGTCAGGCATTTCAAGAGCAGAAAGATATTATAGATTAGAAAACCTTGCCGATGTAGAAAATACAGACATCAACCATAACATTAATAATGCTATTAGAGCTAGATTTTTAATGAAGAAAAATAGTGAATATATTGTTCGTGATGGCGAGGTATTGATTGTAGATGAATTCACGGGTCGTGTAATGGTCGGCAGACGCTATAGCGATGGTCTTCATCAGGCAATTGAAGCAAAAGAGGGTGTAAAAATTCAGGGTGAAAATAAAACTTTTGCAACCGTAACTTTCCAAAACTTTTTCAAACTCTATAACAAAATTTCTGGTATGACCGGAACTGCAAAAACAGAAGAAGGTGAGTTTAGAGAAATTTATGGTCTAGATGTTGTAACTATTCCAACAAATCTTCCATCAAAGAGAAGTGACGAAAATGATGTGTTCTTCTTCTCGCATGAAGCAAAAATTAATGCAATTTGTGAAGATATCAAAAAAACCCATGAAACTGGTCAGCCAGTTTTGGTCGGCACACTTTCAGTTGCAAAATCTGAAGAACTTTCAAAAGCATTAACAAAAATGGGCGTCAAGCATAATGTTCTCAACGCAAAAAACCACTTAAAAGAAGCCGAAATAATTGCTCAGGCAGGCAAACTTGGTGCAGTCACAATTGCCACAAACATGGCTGGTCGTGGAACCGATATCATGCTTGGTGGAAATAGTGATTTCATGGCAAAACAAGAGTTAAAGAAAAAAGGCTTTGATGATGAAACCATAGACATTGCTTCTTCTTTCTTCCCAATAGAAACTGAAGAACAAGAGCAGGCTAGAGAACTCTATTTCAAAGCTAAAGATAAATATGATGATATAATCAAAGAAGAAAAAGCAAAAGTTCAAGCACTTGGTGGATTAAGAATTATAGGAACTGAAAGACATGAGAGTAGACGTATTGACAACCAGCTCCGTGGACGTGCCGGAAGACAAGGTGACCCAGGTGAGTCTGTTTTCTATATTTCAGCAGACGATGACCTTGCAAGGGTTTTTGGAAGTGAAAGATTAAAGAGAATGGCAGAAGTGCTTAGGCTTGATAACGACACTTCAATCAACTGGAAATTTTTCTCTAGAAATATAGAAACTGCTCAAAGAAAAGTTGAGGGCAGCAACTATTCAATTCGTAAAAACGTTGTTGAATATGATAATGTTTTAAATCGTCAGAGAGAAGAAATTTATGGCGAAAGAAACAAGATTTTAGATGGTGCAGATGTTCATGACAATATTCTCAGCATGATAAAAGATGTTGCGTATGAAATCGTTTATGATTTTTCAGGTTTCCAAAAACCAGAGCAAGTAGATGTTGAGGCATATAATGCAGAATTAGAAAAGAGATTGCTCGACGCAGGCACAAATTTCATTACTCATGAAATCGTAGCAGACTACACTTCAGATGAAATTGCTGAAGAGGTTTATAAGAGGGCAGTGGCTCGCTATGAAAAGCGTAAGGCAGAATATGAGAGCCAAGGCATCAATTTTGGTGCAGTAGAAAGAGATGTGCTTCTCAGAACTCTTGATAGACGTTGGGTAGACCACATTGATGATATGGATAACCTTAGAACTGGTATTGGTCTTCGTGGCTATGGCAACAAAAATCCAGTTATTGTTTATCAGGCAGAAGGTTTTGAGATGTTTGACGAAATGATAGGGGCAGTTAGAAGAGATGTTGCAAACTTTATGATGGGCATAAACATCAGAATAGGTGTTTCACCTGAGCAACTTGTCAAAATTCGTCAAGCACAAAAGGCAAATTTAAAAACAAATAATGCGGGCGGAGATGCTCCAGCTGCTCCAACCACAAAGAAAAAAGAACCAGGCAGAAATGACCCATGTCCTTGTGGCAGCGGCAAAAAGTATAAACAATGCTGTGGAAAATAAAAAGCGAAAAATAATCAAATAGCTATGTTACTAAAAAAGTTCTCACACACTCATTTACATCTAGTAAAATCGTGCGTGAGAATTTTTTGTGCCTTGCTCTTTAATCATTTTCGCCGTTTATTTAGTTTTATTTAACACTATTTTTGACCTTATTTATAAATTGTCATTCTGAGCAGACTTGTGCCCCTCGTTGAAAAATTTCAACCGCAAAAAACGGAATCAAATTTTTAAAACGGCTAGATATTTCAACTACTATTCAATAAGACAATATGAAAAATAAAAATATTTTTTAAAATTCTGTCAGGTTGACAAGACAAATATCCATTTTTGTGTTATACTTAGGGTGTTCACCGGGGTGTGGGTGGATTGTTAAGGAGGGAGTGGAAAAACTCAAGTTCAAATTAGCTGCCGTAGTATAGATAAACTTCTAGGTGGCTATTAAAGAAACTAAATTTTTGAATGAAAAATTCAATAAAATTTTAATGCAATTTATTTTTAGAAATCAAAATATATTATTGCAAAAATAAAAAGAGCTAAGTTTAGCTCTTTTTATTTATTGTTTTTCGTTTGCAGGTGATTCTTCGTTGTGAAGTGCTGAATGAATTTCTTTCAAATTATTATTGCTCATAAGATTAATCACTCTATTTGCTAGGTCATAAAACATAAGTTTGGCTTCATTTGTTTTTGGTGAACCATTTTGTTTAAAGAAATCTGCAAGTTTTGATGGGTCATCACAAAGTGTAAAGAGTGCTTCTCGATTATAGTTTAAATATGGGTTTCCATTAGCCATGAGTGACTTAATTGAAAAACTTTCATTCTCTACAAATTCATGATTTCTCATATCATAAATACCCATAACAACTTCCTCACCTTGGTTAGATTTAACTGCAATTGCAGCTTCTCTTCCATAAGCTAGAAATGTTCCAACAGGAAATTTTTCATCCCAAGTTTTAGATATGTTTTTTCTAAGATCTAGTGGAGAATCTTTTCTTTTTGAAACAAAATTTGTATTAAGAAGATGATTCCATATTTCATCATGATCATGAATACCTTTCAAAACAAGTTCGTCAATATTTTTTATTTCATAAAATGTTTCATAGCTTCCATTATTTTCTTTAACTAGTGTGAGACCACTAACAGTAGGGGCGGCGATTTCTAATACTTTTCCATCTTCATTAGAAATCAAGTCATGTCCTATGCTTTTATCAAAATTATCCCAATCAAACATAAATTTTACTCCTAAA
>CATLBG010000061.1 GCA_949878595.1 uncultured Clostridia bacterium | reverse complement strand
GGACGAATCCACCTGCGTGGTCTATGGGATGCCGAAGGTCGCATATGACCTGGGGGCAGTGGAATATCAAGAAAAGTTGGATGATGTTCCAAAAAGAATATATTCATTATTAAATAAAATGTAAAGGAGAGAGATATGGAAACAAATCTTTGGGGACAATATTCAGAAGAAGAAAAAAGTCAAATTATGAATTTTTGTGAGGATTACAGAAAATTCTTATCAGCTTGTAAAACAGAGAGAGAATGCGTTCACTATGCAGTGACTGAGGCTGAAAAACACGGCTTTAAGTCACTTGATAAAATTTTAGCAGAAAATGGAAAACTTTCAGCAGGAGATAAGGTTTATGCAGTAAACATGGATAAATCAGTGGTTTTATGCGTTTTAGGTACAGAGTCAATGGAAAATGGATTAAACATTGTTGGTGCTCACATAGACTCACCAAGAATTGATCTTAAAGCAAATCCATTTTTTGAATCTGAGGGTTTTTGTATGCTAGACACTCATTATTATGGTGGAATCAAAAAATATCAGTGGATTGCACTTCCACTAGCTCTTCATGGTGTTATTTGCAAAAAAGATGGAACAACCGAAAACATTGTGTTTGGTGAGGGAGACGACCCAGTTCTTGGAATAAGTGACCTTTTGCCTCATCTTGATAAAGATGACAAAAAAGATATTAAGGGTGAAGATCTAAATATTCTTGGTGGCAACATGGCAGATGAAAAGGCTGATAAAAAGAAATTCACTCAGTTTATTTTAAATCTCTTAAAAGAGAAAAATATAACAGAAGAAGATTTCTTTTCATCTGAAATTGAAATTGTTCCTGCAGGAAATGCAAGAAACTTTGGCTTAGATAACAGCATGATTATGGCTTATGGTCATGATGACAGAGTTTGTGCATACACAGGTTTAAAGGCTCTTTTTGAGATTGAAAATCCAAAGCAGACAGCTGTTAATATTTTGGTAGACAAAGAAGAGATTGGAAGTGTTGGTGCAACTGGAATGCACAGCAAATTTTTTGAAAATATCTTGGCAGAAATTATGAATCTTAGGGGTGAATACAGTGAGCTTTCAATGAGAAGGTGTCTAGCTAAATCAAATATGCTCTCTAGTGATGTTACTGCTGCGGTAGACCCTAACTATTTAACACCATTCAATCTTTTAACAGATGCAGAGTTTGCAAAGGGTATTTCATTTAACAAATTCACAGGAAGTCGTGGCAAATCAGGTGCAAATGACGCAAACCCAGAATATATTGCAAAACTTAGAGCATGCTTAGATGAAGCAAAAGTAACATATCAGGCAACAGAAATGGGAAAGGTTGACCAAGGTGGTGGTGGAACAATTGCTTATATAATGGCAAAATATGGTATGAATGTTATTGATGCTGGTGTTCCAGTTCTAAATATGCATGCTCCATGGGAAATTGTTAGCAAAGCCGATGTTTATGAAGCATATAAATGCTATAAGGCTTTTTATAAAATATAGTTAAAATACAGAGGAAAAAATGAAAAAATTTTATCAAAGCAGTGTTGAGGAAGTTTTAGAGCAGACAAACTCTAGTTTAGATGGTCTTTCAAGTGAAGAAGCCAAGAAAAGAATTGAAGACCAAGGAAAAAATGTTTTGGAACAGAAGAAAAAGAAGGGTCCAGTTGCCATCTTTTTCAGTCAATTTAAAAATATGATGATTTTGCTTTTAATTTTGGTTGGTATTGTTTCGCTTGTTTATTCAATCGTTAACCATGAAAGCTTTGTTGAGTCACTTGTTATTTTTGGTTGCGTTTTAATTAATGCAATAATGGGCTTTATTCAAGAAATTAAGAGTGAAAATGCGATTGATGCACTTAAAACGCTATCAGCTTCTACTGTTAAAGTTCAAAGAGATGGTGAATGGCAAGTTATTGATACCGAAGAACTGGTTGTTGGTGATATAATTTCTCTTGAAGCAGGTGATAAAGTGCCTGCAGATTGCAGAATTATTTCTTGTGTTAGTGCAAAGCTTGATGAATCAGTTTTAACCGGAGAAAGCCTTGCAGTTGATAAGGACGAAGGTGTTATAGAAAAAGATGTTCTTCTTCAAGAAAGATATAACTTAGTTTATTCTGGAACAAGCGTAACAAATGGAAGGCTTGAAGCAATAGTTATTGCAACTGGAATGAACACTGAAATAGGTTCTATTGCAAGAAACTTAGACAAAAAAGAAGCACCACTTACACCTTTGCAAGTTAAAGTAAAAAAAGTTAGTGGCTTTATAACAGTTGTTGCATGCATTTTAATTGCCTTAACACTTTGTTATGGAATTATTAAAGATTTGTCAGTTATGTCAATTATCATGCTATGTGTTTCTATGGTTTTGGCGTCTGTGCCTGAGGTTTTGCCAATTTCTATTACTGCAACGCTTACAATAGGCGTTCAGCAGATGGCAAAGAGAAAAACTATTGTTAAACAAATGTCTGCGATTGAAACCCTTGGGGCAACTCAAATTATTTGCTCAGATAAAACAGGAACAATAACGACAAACCAAATGACTTTGGTTGAAATTTATGCAAATGAAAAAATTTATCTTGATATTAAATCTAATAAGCCAAAACTAGAGATGCTTGACAACATTTTATCGCTTGCTAATGACACGGAACATAATGCAAAAAACAAGGCAGAGTTTATTGGTGATCCTGTTGAAATTGCACTTTCTAAATATTTGTATAATATAAATAAGGATATTGACCAAGTTAGAGAAAAATATAAGAGAATTGGAGAAGTCCCTTTTGATTCTAGCAGAAAAATGATGAGTTCTATAAACAAAGTTGATGGTGAAACAATTATGTTTACTAAGGGAAGTCTTCAAGCTGTGCTAGAAAAGAGTACAAGATTTTATAAAAATGGTAAAGTATATAAGTTGACTAATATTATTAAAAAGAGATTTTTAATTCGTGAAAGGGCAATGAGCCGAAAATCTTATAAGGTTTTGGCTTGTGCATATAGAGATATTTCATTGAAAAAAGACTATGACGAAGACGACGAAAAAGACTTAATTTTAGTTGGTTTGGTTGGAATGGTTGACCCTCCAAAAGATGGAGTTAAAGAAGCAGTTCAAAAATGTATTGAGGCGAAAATGAAGCCTATTATGATAACAGGCGATAGCCTTGCTACTGCTCTTGCTGTGGCAAAAGATATTGGAATTGCTGAAAATTCTAGTCAAGGAATTGAGGGTAAGGCAATAGATAACTTAACTGATGATGAACTTATTAGTTTTGTAAAAAGATATACGGTTTATGCAAGAGTAACTCCTGAACATAAAGTTAGAATTGTTAGAGCCTTTCAGGAAGGTGGAAAAGTTGTTGCTATGACGGGAGATGGAGTTAACGATGCCCCTGCAATTAAGCTTGCCCATGTTGGTATTGGTATGGGAAAGTCTGGCACTGATGTTACAAAAAATGTGGCTGATATTCTTTTGACAGATGATAGTTTTGCAACTATAGTTTCTGCCGTTGAAGAAGGTAGAAGAATTTATAATAATGTGCTGAGGACCATACTTTATAACTTGTCTTCAAACTTTGCAGAAATTTTTCTTATTATTATGGGAATGATTATTTCCATGGATATAATTTCTCCAATTCATATTTTGTATATTGATATTATTGCTGATACTATTCCGTCAATTACACTTGCTTTTGAAAAAGACAACAAAGATAGCATGAAGCGGGAACCGAATGGTTTGAAAAAACCGATATTCACGCCATTTATGAATGCTTCAATACTAATTTCTGCACTCATTGAATTTGGCGTAACAGTTGGCGTATTCTTTGTTTCTAAAAATTTGTTTGGCTATAAAATTGCTCAAACTCTTGCTCTGCTTTGCATTGTGCTCTCTGAATTTACCTTTACTTATAACTGTAAAGAGCTTAAAAGTTTTAGCTTTAAAAAGAAAATTTTTGGCAACAAAATAATGAATATTGCAACACTTGCTCTGCTTGCTATTCAAGCTATATTCTTCTTAACTCCAGCGGGTTCAATTTTTGGGCTTGTCAGCATATCAATAGTTCAATTTTTGATTATATTAGCTATAAATATTGCTGTATTTTTGCTTATTGAAATAATTAAGCCTTTAATGGCAAGAACATTTATTGATTAGTTTAAAAGAGCGAAAAAAATCGCTCTTTTATTTAAGTTTAATGTAACCAATAATTATCTGTTTCATACTCTATAAAAGGGAGAGAAATATGTTATTTGTTGGTAGTTGTTGTGCACTAGTTACGCCATTTAACAAACGAGGTGAAGTTGATTATTTTCAGATGAAAAAGCTAATTGAGTTTCAGATTGCTAGTGGAACAAAGGCAATAGTTATTCTTGGAACAACAGGAGAGAGTCCAACGATTTTAGAATCAGAGCGAGAAAAAATAATTAAATTTTGTGTATGTCTTGCAAAAAACCAAATAAAAATTATTGTAGGCACTGGTTCAAATTCTACAGAAAAGGCGATTTCACTTACACTTCAGGCAAAAAAGCTTGGTGCAGATGGAGCTTTAGTTGTTACGCCATATTATAACAAATGTTCAGATGACGGACTTTTTGAACATTACAAAAAAATAGCCACTACTTGCAAATTTCCAATAATTGTTTATAATGTTCCAACAAGAACAGGTGTAAATATCAAACCAGAAATTATACTTAAACTATCTAAATTAAAATGGATTGTTGGAATTAAAGAGGCAAGTGGAAACATGACTCAGGTAAATAAACTTGTTCAAATTTTGCCAAAACGAGTTGCAGTGTATTCAGGTGATGACAGTTTAACGCTTTCAGTTATGGCAGTTGGTGGAAAGGGTGTGATTTCAGTGACGGCAAATTGCTATCCAAGTGAAGTTAATTTTCTCTGTGAGTTTATGTTGAAAAAAGACCTTGCAAACGCCTTAAGACAGCATAAATTTTTAAACGAAATTAATGAGGCATTGTTTTTAGATGTAAATCCAATTCCAGTCAAATATTATCTTAATTTGTTGGGGTTTGAAGTAGGTGAACCAAGATTGCCATTAACACCAGCGAGCAATGAAATTCAAAACAAATTAAAAAAGGTGAAAGATAGATATGAAAATTAATATTGGTATTGTAGGTTATGGAAACCTAGGAAAATCGGCAGAAAGAGCTGTGCTTGCAAATAAAAATCTAAATTTAGTAAGAATTTTTTCAAGAAGAGTTGTTGTTTCATCTTACAACACTGCAGTTGAACCTTATGAAAATTATAGGAATTTTGTAGGAAAAATTGATATAATGCTGCTTTGTGGCGGTTCAAAATCAGATTTAGAGGTTCAAACTCCTGAAATTTTAGAATATTTTGATTGCATAAATACTTTTGATACTCATAAAAAACTTAAATCAGAGTATGATAGGCTTGGAAAACTTGCAAAAGAAACAGGACACAGATTAATTATGGCATGTGGGTGGGATCCAGGAATGTTTAGCGTTATCCGTGCATACAACAAAGCGATTAGTGGCACAAATCCTATAACCTTTTGGGGAAAAGGAATAAGTATGGGACATAGCGATGCTATTAGAAGAGTTAATGGCGTTATTGATGCTGTGCAGTTCACAGTTCCATCACCTGATGCAGTAAAGCTAGCAAAGGCAGGAACTCTTCCTGATGATGTTCCACTTCACTTTAGAGAATGCTATGTAGTGGCAGACAAAAAAGACCAAGAGAGAATAGAAAAAGAAATTAAGGAAATTCCAAACTATTTCAAGGGTCAACCAACAACTGTAAATTTTGTTTCTAGTGAAAAACTTTCAAAACTCAAATCAAAAATGTTTCATAAGGGCGAGGTTATTTCAAGTTTTAAAACTGTTCATGGTTCGGCTTGCAAAATTAATTTTTCTGTTTCAATGGAATCAAATCCTAACTTCACTGCAAGCATTGTAATAGCTTATATTAACGCAATTGTTAATTTAAAATACAATGGATTGTCTGGAGCTTTCACAAATCTTGATATTCCACCAAGTTATTTATTTTTAGGCAAAGAAAAAGAGAACCTAATAAGCTCTCTTTGCTAAATCACTCCATATCAACCATTTATATCAAAAAGCCAATATATTTTTCTTATTATGATTATGTTTTGCTCCACTTAGCCATCAAATGAAAATTCAGACATGCTGTTTTTGTGCAATGTTTATTAAACAATTCACTTAAAATAACTAATGTGATATTATTGGCTAAATCCTCATAAATACAGAAAAATACAAGTATTATGTGTTTCATAATATTATTTTTAAATAAAAAAGGTGGGAAATTTTCCCATCTTTTTGTTATGCTAAAACTGTTGGTTTTTTATAAAGAATTACGCATACAAGGTCAACTAGCCATGTGATGAAGCAGCCAAAGAAAATCCAAACAATTCCTGCAACTAGCATTACAACATTGTTTGTTGTTGCACCTTTAACGATTCTGTAAATTGCCCATGCAATATTAAGAACAGGAAGGCAGAGAAGTAATTTTGCAATATATGGCAATTCATCAAAAGCTTTAACTAAATCTTTCATATTTTTTTCTCCTTATGTTAATGTTATATTCCTTTTTTCTTAAGTTTAGAATAAACTAATCAAAATTTTTAG